>NZ_JASDDE010000020.1:0-61911 GCF_030407565.1 Pseudoalteromonas sp. APC 3694 | reverse complement strand
TTTTGAAGAAAACTTGAAATAAATGACTGTTCGAACAAAATTACAACTAAACGCTTAAAAAGACAACTAAACTCAAGCATATTTAGCTTCAAATGAGGTTATAAGTTATTTTTTAATGATAACGTGTTGATGTTGATGTTGAAATCGCTTGCAAATAGCATCCGATTTCTTGCTATAACTATTTTAGCTAGTAGAACACTAAGGGCATTTGGCAAAAAACATAGCATATAGTTAAGGCTTTCTTTACTTATGTATTTACTGTTTCAACCTATGACGTTAATCACAACCTTAAGTTATATAATTAGCTTATTTTTACCAATCATAGCTAAATAACATATATAGGTCAGGGGTAACATGAAGAAAGTATTTAAATAAGCGAACTATTTTTCTGTTAGTAGCAAATAGACTGCCTTTATTGATATGGGGCTGTTGTTTATTATTGATAAAAAAATTGGGGAGGACTTGTCGCGACCCTATTACCGTGTGATAAATTTTAGGTATTAAAAAGCCGAGCATAAGCTCGGCTTTTTGGTGTCTCTTTAAAGACTTACTCTGCAGACTGTGCGTCTTCTTGAACTTCTTCGCTCGCCGCTGGGCGACCAACTAGTTCAATATAAGCCATTGGTGCATTATCACCAGCACGGAAGCCACACTTAAGAATACGAGTGTAACCACCTGGACGGTCTGTATTACGAGGACCGATTTCGCTGAACAATTTACCAACTACTTCATTATCACGCGTGCGGGCAAATGCTAAACGGCGATTTGCTACGCTGTCAGTCTTAGCCAGTGTGATTAAAGGTTCAATTACACGGCGTAACTCTTTCGCTTTAGGCAAAGTAGTTTTGATGATTTCATGTTTCACCAAAGAACCTGCCATATTGCTGAACATCGCTTTACGATGGCTACTGTTACGGTTTAATTGACGACCACTCTTACGATGGCGCATGACCCTATCCTTCTAACTAAACTAATATAGTGATTTAGATTATTCAGCTAGGCTTGCAGGCGGCCAATTTTCTAGGCGCATGCCTAGAGAAAGACCACGTGAAGCTAGCACGTCTTTTATTTCAGTTAGAGACTTCTTACCTAAATTAGGCGTTTTAAGAAGCTCAACTTCAGTGCGCTGAACTAAATCACCGATATATTGAATTTGCTCGGCTTTCAAACAGTTTGCTGAACGTACTGTTAGTTCAAGATCATCAACTGGACGAAGTAGAATAGGATCGAATTCTGGCTTCTCTTCTTTCTCTTCTGGCTCAGTTACATCGCGTAAATCTACGAATGCATCTAGTTGCTCAGCTAAGATAGTAGACGCACGGCGGATCGCTTCTTCAGGATCTAAAGTGCCGTTTGTTTCCATATCAATGATTAACTTGTCTAAGTCTGTACGTTGCTCAACACGGGCTGATTCAACCGAGTACGCAATACGTTCAACTGGGCT
Organism: Pseudoalteromonas sp. APC 3694; assembly: GCF_030407565.1. Classification (NCBI taxonomy): domain Bacteria; kingdom Pseudomonadati; phylum Pseudomonadota; class Gammaproteobacteria; order Alteromonadales; family Pseudoalteromonadaceae; genus Pseudoalteromonas; species Pseudoalteromonas sp. APC 3694. The sequence continues at coordinate 60,467 of NZ_JASDDE010000020.1, read as the reverse complement.
GAATGATGCATCAAGCAGCAATCGACCAATTGGACGCTCATCGTCATCAGAGGATAAACGACTAGATGCCGGCACATAACCACGACCACGCTCAACACGAATACGCATGCTGATCTCGCTGTTATTTGTAGTTAAATTACAAATAACATGATCTGGGTTAGCAATTGTTACATCGCCATCGTGCTGAATATCTGCCGCAGTCACAGGGCCTACACCAGATTTAGTCAGGGTCAGAAAAACTTCATCTTTGCCTTCTAACGTTACCGCTAGACCTTTAAGGTTTAGTAGTATTTCAATGATGTCTTCTTGTACGCCTTCTTTCGCGCTGTACTCATGCAATACACCGTCGATTTCAACTTCAGTTACTGCACATCCAGGCATAGATGATAACAGTATACGGCGTAAGGCATTACCCAAAGTGTGACCAAAGCCACGCTCGAGTGGTTCTAAAACTACTTTAGAACGCGTTGGGTTTATAGCGTCGATATCGACTAACCTTGGTTTTAGAAATTCTGTAACAGAACCCTGCATTTTATCCTCTCTTAACTCTTAACTTTACTTAGAGTAAAGTTCGACGATTAGTTGTTCATTAATGTCCGCAGACAGATCTGAACGCTCAGGTAGGCGCTTGAAGCTACCTTCCAATTTCTTACCGTCAACTTCAACCCAAGTCGGCTTTTCACGTTGCTCAGCCAACTCTAGAGCAGCGATGATACGTGCTTGTGTCTTAGACTTCTCACGGATTACAACAGTATCTTCTGGAGTAATTACGTATGAAGGAATGTTCACAACACGACCATTAACTAGAATCGCTTTGTGGCTTACTAACTGACGTGCTTCAGCGCGTGTGCTAGCAAAACCCATGCGATATACAACATTGTCTAAACGTTGCTCTAAAAGCTGTAACAAGTTTTCACCTGTATTACCTTTAAGGCGAGCAGCTTCTTTGTAGTAGTTACGGAATTGCTTTTCTAATACACCGTAGATACGACGTACTTTTTGCTTTTCACGTAATTGTAAACCGTAATCAGATAAGCGTCCTTTACGAGCGCCGTGCTGACCAGGTGCAGTCTCAAGTTTACACTTAGAGTCGATAGCTCTTACGCCGCTCTTAAGGAACAGGTCAGTACCTTCACGACGACTCAGCTTGAGCTTAGGGCCCAAATATCTTGCCATGTTATTTCTCCTAACCTATTGTTAAACGCGACGTTTCTTCGGTGGACGACAACCATTGTGTGGTATTGGCGTCACGTCAGTAATGTTGGTGATACGGTAACCAGCAGCATTCAAAGCACGTACAGCAGATTCACGACCTGGACCTGGACCTTTGATGAAAACTTCTAGATTTTTTAAACCGTATTCTTGAGCAGCAGTACCTGCACGCTCTGCAGCAACCTGAGCAGCAAATGGAGTAGATTTACGTGAACCACGGAAACCTGAACCACCGGCAGTAGCCCATGATAGTGCATTACCTTGACGGTCGGTAATCGTTACAATAGTGTTGTTGAAAGACGCATGAACATGAGCCATACCATCAGCAACTTGCTTTTTAACCTTTTTACGACGAATTGGTGTCTTAGCCATTTTACTATCCCCTTATCGCTTAATAGGCTTACGAGGACCCTTACGGGTACGCGCGTTAGTCTTTGTTCTTTGACCACGAAGTGGTAAAGAGCGACGGTGACGTAGGCCACGGAAACAACCAAGGTCCATAAGGCGCTTGATATTCAAAGTAACTTCACGACGAAGGTCACCTTCTACAGTGTACTTGCCAACTGCTTCACGCAATACGTCAAGTGTTTCGTCTGAAAGTTCACCGATTTTTGTGGTCTCGGCGATACCAGTCGCTTCTAAGATAGCCTTAGAGCGAGTCTTACCTATGCCATAAATAGCTGTTAAACCAATAACTGCATGTTTATGATCAGGGACGTTAATGCCAGCGATACGGGCCACTAACACATCTCCTATATTTGAATTTGGTAATCATCTGTTTGAAAAGCCCGTAAGGATACTCAAACGAAGACCAAATCACAACTAAAAACACAGGCCGAGAAACCTCAGCCTGCACGACTGTTTACTTAGCCTTGCCTTTGCTTATGCTTAGGCTCACTGCAAATTACGCGTACTACACCAGCACGTTTAATAACTTTACAGTTACGGCATATTTTCTTAACGGAAGCACGTACTTTCATTGCTCAACTCCGTAAACTGACCTTATCGACCGTAGCCTTTAAGGTTCGCTTTTTTCAGCACAGAATCATACTGATGTGACATCAGATGCGTCTGTACTTGTGCCATAAAGTCCATGATTACTACAACGATAATCAAAATTGATGTACCGCCGAAATAGAATGGCGTTTGCCATGCCATAGTCATGAATTCGGGCACCAGACAGATAAAGGTTATATACAAAGCACCTGCCAATGTCAGGCGTGTCATCACTTTATCAATGTATTTAGATGTCTGCTCACCTGGACGAATACCTGGGATAAATGCGCCAGATTTTTTCAGGTTGTCTGCCGTTTCACGCGGGTTAAAAACCAACGCTGTGTAGAAAAAGCAGAAGAAGATGATAGCCGCAGCTAAAACCATTGCATACAAAGGCTGACCTGGAGTCAACGTTGTAGCAATTGCTTGTAGCACATCAGCAACCGGACCTTCACCCTGGCCGAACCAGCTTGCAATTGTACCAGGGAACAGAATTATACTGCTAGCGAAGATTGGTGGAATAACACCCGCCATATTTACTTTCAGAGGTAAATGCGTGCTTTGAGCAGCAAATACTTGACGACCTTGTTGACGTTTGGCGTAGTTAACAACGATACGTCGTTGACCACGTTCAAAGAATACAACAAGATAAGTAACAGCGAATACTATAACCGCAACCATCAACAGTACAAAAACATTCAAATCACCTTGGCGCGCCATTTCGGCTGTCGAACCAATAGCAGACGGCAGGTTAGCTACAATACCAACAAATATTAGAACTGAGATACCGTTACCGATACCGCGCTCTGTTATCTGTTCGCCCAACCACATAAGGAACATAGTACCGGTTACTAAACTCACCACAGCGGTGAAGTAGAATCCCATACCTGGGTTAACAACTAACCCGTTCATCATGCCCGGTAAGCTTGTGGCAATACCGATTGATTGGATAGTAGCAAGCACAAGCGTGCCGTAGCGTGTGTACTGGCTTATCTTTTTACGCCCTTGCTCACCTTCTTTCTTAAGCTCTATAAACGGTGGATACATATGCGTTAATAGTTGCGTAATAATCGAAGCCGAGATATACGGCATGATACCCAGTGCTAACACTGAAGCTCGCTCAAGCGCACCACCGCTAAACATGTTGAACATCTCAACAATGGTGCCCTTTTGTTGCTCGAAGAAATCGGCAAGTACAGCGGCGTCAATCCCAGGGATCGGCACAAATGAACCTAGACGGTAAATTATGATAGCACCCAATACGAAGAGTAATCGGCGCTTCAATTCCGAAAGTCCACCTTGTGCACTTTGTGTATCTTGACCTGGTTTAGCCATTAGTACTTCCTTAGTCTTCTACCTTGCCTCCGGCAGCTTCGATAGCTTCGCGTGCACCTTTAGTAGCCTTAAGGCCTTTAACGGTAACAGCGCGTGAAACTTCGCCAGATTTAACAACTTTAACGAACTGAACGTTCTTTTTAACTAGACCAGCTGCTTGTAACGCGCTTAGGTCTACCACATCGCCTTCAACTTTAGCGATTTCGTATAGGTTAATTTCTGCAGATACTAATGATTTGCGAGAAGTGAAACCGAACTTAGGTAGACGACGTTGCATAGGCATTTGACCGCCTTCGAAACCAACGCGTACTTTACCGCCAGAACGTGATTTTTGACCTTTGTGACCACGGCCACCAGTCTTACCAAGACCAGAACCGATACCACGACCAACACGTTTTGGAGCAGTTTTTGAACCTGCAGCAGGTGAAAGTGTATTCAAATGCATCGAATTACCCCTCTACCTTAACCATGTAATAAACCTGGTTAATCATACCACGTACACATGCTGTGTCTTCTAACTCAACAGTGTGATTGATACGACGTAAACCAAGACCGCGTAATGTAGCTTTATGCTTCGGTAAACGACCGATAGAGCTTTTTACTTGTGTTACTTTTACAGTTTTATTAGCCATGGTTTACCCCAAAATCTCATCTACTCGAAGACCACGTTTTGCAGCGATCGACTGAGGAGAATTCATGTTCTCAAGAGCTGAGATCGTTGCACGTACAACGTTGATCGGGTTAGTAGAACCGTAACATTTAGAAAGTACGTTCTGAACACCAGTCACTTCAAGTACTGCACGCATAGCACCACCTGCAATGATACCAGTACCTTCAGATGCTGGTTTCATAAACACTTGTGAGCCAGCATGACGTCCTTTAACAGGATGCTGTAATGTGTTGCCATTTAGGTCTACGTTGATCATGTTACGACGTGCTTTTTCCATTGCTTTTTGAATAGCAGCTGGAACTTCACGTGCTTTACCATAACCGAAACCTACTTTACCTGCGCCATCACCAACTACAGTTAGTGCAGTAAAGCTAAAGATACGACCACCTTTAACTACTTTAGACACACGGTTCACCGCGATTAGCTTTTCAGCTAAATCAGGCTGTTGTTGCTTTGCTTCTACGTTAGCCATTGTCTACTCCTAGAATTGCAAACCGGCTTCACGCGCAGCATCAGCTAGCGCCTTCACACGGCCGTGATATTTAAAGCCACTGCGATCAAAAGCAATCTTTTCGATGCCTTTGTCAGCCGCACGTTCAGCAACCGCTTTACCAACTGCTTGTGCAGCTGCAACGTTGCCTGTGCCTTTAACTGTTTCGCTAATAGCTTTCTCAACAGTAGAAGCAGCAGCCAGTACATTACCCTCAGCGTTTACAACTTGAGCGTAAATGTGACGTGGCGTGCGGTGGATAACAAGACGCGTTGTGCCTTGTTCAATATAATTTCTACGAGTGCGTTTAGCACGACGTAGACGAGCTGTTTTTTTATCCATCGTCTTACCTTACTTCTTCTTAGCCTCTTTACGGCGTACATTCTCATCTGAATAACGAACACCTTTACCTTTATAAGGCTCAGGTTTACGGTATGCACGAATGTTAGCAGCTGTTTGACCAACTAACTGCTTATCTACGCCCTTAACTAGAACTTCTGTTTGGCTTGGAGTTTCAATCGTAATTCCTTCAGGAACTGCGAAATTAACTGGGTGCGAGAAACCAAGAGTTAAGTCTAAAACTTTGCCCTTAGCTGCAGCACGGTAACCAACACCTACTAACTGAAGTTTCTTCTCGTAACCTTCATGCGTACCAACAACCATGTTGTTGATTAGAGCGCGAGCAGTACCTGCTTGTGCCCATGCATTGGCTACGCCTTCACGAGGTAAAGTTGTAATAACGTTGTCGTTAACTTGTACTTCAACTGCATCGTTGATAGTACGAGTAAGTTCACCGTTTTTGCCTTTAACTGTGATTTCCTGGCCTTTTAATGTAACTTCTACACCGGCAGGAACGTTTATTGGTGCCTTTGCTATGCGAGACATAGTTCCCCTCCGATTAAGCTACAAAACCAATGATTTCACCACCAACGCCTGCACTACGTGCTGCGCGGTCTGTCATTAGGCCTTTAGAAGTTGATACGATAGCGATACCTAAACCACCCATTACCTTTGGTAATTCGTCACGTCTCTTATAGATACGTAGACCAGGGCGACTTACACGCTGGATATTTTCAATAACAGCTTTGCCTTCGAAGTACTTTAACTCGATAGAAAGCTCAGGTTTTACATCACCACTTACTGAGAAGTCTGCGATGTAACCTTCATTTTTTAATACATTAGCTACTGCTACTTTCAGTTTCGAATTAGGCATCGTTACAGATACTTTCTTCGCTGACTGACCGTTACGGATTCGTGTAAATAAATCCGCGATAGGATCTTGCAAGCTCATAGTCTTACTCCCATGATTCTATTACCAGCTAGCCTTTTTAAGGCCAGGAATTTCACCGCGCATAGCTGCTTCGCGAACTTTAATACGGCTCATGCCGAATTTGCGAAGGAAACCATGTGGGCGGCCCGTAATGTTACAACGATTACGTTGACGTGCAGGGCTAGAATCACGAGGTAAAGCTTGTAGCTTAAGTACCGCGTCCCAACGATCATCTTCAGATGTATTAACATCACTGATGATAGCTTTTAGTGCTGCACGCTTTTCAGCGTACTGAGCAACTAGTTTAGTGCGCTTTGCTTCGCGCGCTTTCATAGAATTCTTTGCCATAACCCTACCCTTATTTCTTGAATGGGAAGTTAAACGCTTCTAACAACGCACGGCCTTCCTCATCTGATTTCGCAGATGTAGTGATTGTGATATCCATACCGCGTACACGGTCTACTTTATCATAATCAATTTCTGGGAAGATGATTTGTTCACGTACGCCCATGCTGTAGTTACCGCGTCCATCAAAAGACTTAGCACTCACACCACGGAAGTCACGGATACGTGGGATAGCGATTGAAACCAAACGCTCAAAAAAGTCCCACATACGCTCGCCGCGTAGGGTTACTTTACAACCAATCGGGTAACCTTCACGCACTTTGAAGCCAGCAACAGATTTGCGTGCTTTAGTGATTAAAGGTTTCTGACCAGAGATAGCTTCTAGATCCGCAACAGCGTTATCTAAAATCTTCTTGTCAGCTAAGGCTTCGCCCACACCCATGTTTAATGTGATCTTTTCGATCTGAGGGACTTGCATGACAGAGCTGAAACCAAACTTCTCTTGAAGTTCAGCAACTACTTTGTCTTTATATACTTCATGCAGTTTCGCCATCATTCTACTCCAACTATTAGATAGTTTTACCAGTAGATTTAAAGATACGTAATTTCTTACCATCTTCAATCTTGAAACCTACACGATCTGCTTTGCTCGTTTCCGAGTTGTAGATCGCAACGTTTGATACGTCGATAGACGCTTCTTTCTCAACAATACCGCCAGCTTGGTTCAACTGTGGAACCGGCTTTTGGTGTTTCTTGATTAAGTTAATGCCTTCGACAAATACTCGACCAGACTCGGTTACAACTGAAAGCACTTTGCCGCGCTTACCTTTGTCTTTACCTGCTAGTACGATTACTTCGTCATCACGACGGATTTTTGCTGCCATGATAGACTCCTTACAGTACTTCTGGGGCTAGTGAAACGATTTTCATGAACTTTTCATTACGAAGTTCGCGAGTCACAGGGCCGAAAATACGAGTACCAATAGGCTGCAAGTTATCATTTAAGATAACAGCCGCATTGCTGTCGAAACGGATCAATGAACCGTCTGGACGACGAACGCCTTTTTTGGTACGCACAACTACCGCGTTTTTAACATCACCTTTCTTCACTTTACCGCGAGGAATCGCTTCTTTTACAGAAACTTTAATGATATCGCCAATCGCTGCATAGCGACGGTGTGAACCACCAAGGACTTTTATACACTGCACTTTGCGAGCGCCGCTGTTATCAGCAACTTCCAGCTGAGTTTGCATTTGGATCATGTTAATGACCTCCGGTGTAGTAATTACAACTTGTCTTAAATTTGTTTAAAATCAAGACATTTCGATTGAATTCCACTCAAAAAACATACTAGATGTCTCTTAAGGGCGGGCAATTGTATCAGCATTGAGGGGGGAGTGGTAGGTTATTTTTTAATTAATTTAATAGAGATGCTAAATTAAAACGAGGTTTTCTATGCTATTTATCTAATTTACAGGTGGTTATAAAACAAACAAGGCATCTTGTTGATGCCTTGTTTTATATCAGTAATTAAAATTAGCCAAACAAACCTTTTAATTTGTCTTTAATTTTATCTTTAGCTTTGTCTTTTGCATCATCAAGCTTTTGCTTAGCTTCATCTTTTAAAGCATTGCTTACATCAAGCTTTATATTCACGTCATGAAACGGGCCTTTTATGCGTAAAGGAACTTTAAAGCCAGTACTGTCATCGGTTGTACCTTGACCTTCAATAGAGTCCACGACGCCTGTTACTAGTCGATAGTTAACGAGCGTTTGCGGTAAATCAACGTCCCCTTCACCTGAAATGCGTATTAAAGGGCTGATCAACGATAAATCAGTATTTTTGCCTACGCCATTGGTAAAGTTAAAACTACCAGAAAGTGCAGAGAAATCGGTTTTCTCAGATTCTTCAAATCCTGTATCTAATCCCTCAGACACGGCATTAAAGTTGCCTTTAACTAGCTCTTTACCCTTACGCACCATTTCCGCTACGTTTTCTCCCTTAACGGCACCATCCGCGAACTTGAACCCTAGCTTACCATTAAGCGCGTTAATGAATGTTTTTTGGCTTTGCCCTGCCGTGGTTAGATTCCAACTTAAAGAGCCCTTGCCCATTAGCTTATCAAAGCCTGCAGCATCAGTAAGTAAGGGCTGTGCCTCTATTTTATCTAAATCGAAGTTGGTTGCTATTTTATAAGGGGTATTTTGGGCGTTGATAGTCACCACCCCTTTACCTGTTCCTTCATAAGCGACAAAGCTATCTAAGCTTAATTTAGCAATGCTATTTTTAAGTGCCATAGTAAACTGATTAGCGCCTAGTTTAATGTCGTTAGCTTTTAAACCACTTGAACGAACAATCACATTTGCATCTAATGCACTTAAGCCACTTAAATCAATTTTAGTATCATCCCATACAATCGGTTCTGCAGGCTTAGACTCGTCTTTTACTGGGGCTTCTTTTTTAGCTACGGTTTCTGGTAAGTAAGGATTTAAATCAAGCATCCCTAGGTCAATATCAGCATTAACCGCTAAACGGCTGCCTAGATTCACCTTACTTTTACCTTTAATCTCGAGTGCATCGAGCGTTGCAACCAATTCTGTTAGGTTAAACTCCTCACTGAGCAAGTGCATTTGGGTATTGATACTAAAGGCATTAAACGCATTGTCTTTCGCGTTTAAGTCAACCCCTTGCCAGTTAGCAATATTTTTAACTGAATCACCGTTAAGTGCTAATAATCCTTTAATATCTTGGCCTTGTTTGGCTATGCTGCCATCAAACGTTAAATCGACTAAACGTGAGTTAAGCGTTTGCTTTACATTAAATGGGGCACCTTCAATCGCTTTTGCTGGTGTGTCGAGTTTTACATCAAGCTCAAAGCGCTCTTGCATGTAAGTTATAGCTCCTTTGACTTCGAGCTGTTTGCGCAGTGAAGGCAGTAATATAGCCAGTTCTAAATCGCTAATTTGTTGTTTAGCGCCTGTTTGCCCATCTAGGTAAGTAAACGTACCACCGTAAATAGCCACTTCACCTAACTCTATATCAAAGTTTTCTGGTAGTTTGACAGCCTCACCTGATTGAGTTTGCACTTGCGGCTGTTCGGCTACAGCATCAAACAGCTGCCAGTTAGCTTTACCGTTCTTATCAGTTTCTAATAAAATATTGGGCTCGTTAATAACAAACTTATCTAGTTTGAATTCGCCGCCAAATAACGATAACCAGGGTATATGCACAGCTAATTGCTCCATACTTGCCATGTCGTCGCGCGAGCCTGTCTGCATGTTTGCAAAGTGCACATCGTTAAGCTCTAACTTTAATGCAGGAAATACACTAAGCGTTTTATCACCTTTAATAGTAAGTGTGCGCCCTGTTGTTTTTTCAACCTGCTCAGACACTTTATTAAAAATGGTATCGGTAGGAATTAAAAATGGTGCAGCAACAATTAACGCAATACAAAGTAAGAGTATTACACCAACAATTTTAAATAAGGTCTTCATGATCATCCTTTCAAACGTGCAAATAATGTTCTTATCATAGCGGGAGTTAACACTAAAAGCATTGCCCAATAACTAAAAAGCTACTTTTCTACATTCTAACGTGGGTATATGAATTGTAACTGAAACATTTTGATACCCTTAGGTTACAAGAAACAATTGATAAAATGATACCCCAAGGTTACATTGATACCTAGAGGTTATAAAAATAAATTAACACTTTCACAGGATAGACTTTATGAAACAACAAGATATTAAAACTGAAGAAAAATTTATGAGTCACAACGCATGGTTTTCGATATTTATGGGTATTACGTTACTAATAATCAGTGGCTACCCCATTATCGGAAACACGTCAGCGCCGTTGCTGATTTTAGGAAGCACCGCATTTCTTGGTTCTTTCCTTATGTTTGTAATTAGAGGTGGCTTTACATGGAGAATGAAATACCACCTTACTTACAAAGATGAATACTTAAAGACTGTAGATACAATTGCTTATAAACATGTTGTATTAGCATTGTTATTTAGTATGGGCACGGTTTATTTATTCTCTGAAGGCCTAACTTTACATATATCTCATAGCATGATGGCTACTTTTTACCTTGCTATTATGTGTTTAGTGTACGGAATTTCTACTTTTTTGCAAAGTCGTGACTAGGAGTCAAAGTGCAAAATAACATAGCAAAATTTCGTAAAGAGGCAGGGCTTTCACAGCAAGAGCTCGCTGATGCTATTAATGTATCACGCAAAACAATAAGCACTGTAGAAACAAACCGATTTACGCCATCGGTAATAATTGCGCTTAAAATAGCGAGGCACTTTAATACTTCTGTTGAAAGCTTGTTTACGCTGCAAGAGCATGATTAAACCTCGGCAATCATGGTACTTATATTAAGCATCATGATTGCATCCCTTGAATTGTTAGGTATTATGCACGGCCCTGTTGCTATTGGCGTATTTGCGCTAAAATAAAGCAGCTAAAAAATGTATCTACTCGGAGACTCTACAAGGCATGAAAAAACTGCTAATTTCACCGTCAAAAATGGCATTAGGCGAGCAAGAAAGTCAAATTTATCAAAACATTCTGAAGCAATCTTCAGAGCTAAGCCTAAACCTGATGGCTGTGAAAGTGGAAAACCATCCAGAAGACTTTTTAGGTTGGTGTTACGAGCTATTAAATGCAAGCCGCGACCGCATTAATTACGACTTACTCGAAAACCAACAATTACCATTATTAAAAAAGTTGCATGACCAACTTATTACAGCCATTAGCTTTTTACAGTTAAAAACATTACGGGTAGCACCTTGGCCAGTAGTGAGTATGTTTGTAGAGCAACATAAAGAACTGGTGGCACTTGATGAGCAATTACGTTTAACTGCTTATATTGCAGGTCTGCGTGAAAAGCCGTTAAAAGAGATGATCCCTGAAGACTTACTCGCTTTTAGCGGTAAGCATATGGCATCACTCGATCCGAGTACTTATAACTTTGATGTAGAATGGTTTGCCTCTACAAAAAGTGCTAAAGGCTTTCATCAGATGTTGGCTGACTTGCCAGGTGCATTTGACGATGCCCTTAGCAATATCCCACTTGAGGGTGATGTAGCGCAAAGTAATTACCAACAATTTGTAATTGCTTACTTGAGTGCATTTAATGGCAGTGATGAAAAACCAACACTAGCGCCTGCAACCCGTTTATTAGCAATGCGCCGCCCTGATGTATTTACACCGATTAGTAACAGTCGCTTAGATGCACTTTGCTCCGCACTTGGTATCACCAAATTAAATAACCGTGACTTTGAGCGTTACTGGCAAGATGTAGTACAAAGCATTCACGCTATGTCATGGTTTAAAATGGCCAATGCAGGTAATGAACTAGAAACTCAGTTAGTGGATATAAAAGCGCTAATACCTTGCTTTTTTTATTATGCAGATACGAATACTGCAGATAACTCTAACTACATTAAACTACTAAATAAACCTACACGTAGTACTTCGAGCAGCAGTAAAGCGCCACGCCGAGGAAAAGAATCGGCTGAAATATTAGTAGACCGCGCACTTGCTGCTGATGATATCCCAGAGCATATTCGTGCTAAGCGTGATTCTATTATTAACGAAGTACAAAAAGGCCGTGGTGTAAACGAAACAATTACACTTATGCGTACCATTTTTGGATAAGACGTATATCAAACGCAATTAGCTTTAATAAACTAGCTTAACGTTAGGGTCTGTAGATCTTTCAAGGTTAAATTTTCAAAGGCCAATAGATCCTAATATAGATAGCCTGGTAGCGCTCTAATGGTGCAGCCAGGCTTTTTTTTGCACCAGCAGTGTGTTCTTTCTTTACATACTTTTCACAAAGCGTCTTTGCGCATAATTTCAACACCTTGTTTTATAATATAAAATTTATTTTTTATTGAATAAATGGAAGCTGGCACATACAGTGCAGTTCCCCCCTGCAGTAACGTAATAATACGCCGCCGTTCAAAAGGTTGTAGTCGTTTATAATAAAAAACCTTGGCGTGCAAAATCATACAATGGGAAATGAAACATGCTAAAACTACAAAAAACAATACTCATCAGTGCATTGGCATTAACAGGAATGACATCAACTACTGCATTTGCCGAAGTAACAGCCAATGCAGCCGCTACTTCTAACTACTTATGGCGCGGACAAGAGCAAACTGGGGGCGATGCAGCTGTATCTGGCGGTATTGATTACGCTAATGAATCTGGATTTTATGCGGGTACGTGGGCGTCAAATGCGTCTTGGGCCGATGAAATGACCTACGAACTAGATTTATACGCCGGTTTTGGCGGCGCTATTAATGAAAACGTAAGTTATGACGTAGGTTATATTTATTACGCTTACCCAGATGCGGCATCAGGTGCCGATGCTGACTTTTCAGAAGTTTACGGTAGCATTAGTGTGCAAGGTTTTACATTTGGTGCGGCCGTACTTGCAACATCTGCTGCCAGTGGTGATGGTACTGATTTTGGTGATTCACTGTATTTAAACGCCGATTACAGCTTCGCTGTTGGTAGCAATGGCACTGAAATGGCGCTACACATAGGGCATTACTCAGGCGATTTCATCGGTGATGACAATATTATTGATTATGGCGTATCAGTTTCTAAGGATGGTTTTACCTTTGGTCTATCTGATAACGACATGGACGGCTCAGATGTTAAAGCTTATGTAGCCTACGCTGTCGACTTTAGCTTATAAAAAGAATGTGTTACTTGCTGCAACACTAAGGGCCGAAAGGCCCTTTTCTCGTTTTAAATAACTTAACTAGATCTAATCATGCCACACCTTGTTAACAAACCGTTACAATTAATAAATCAACTTACCTCGCTTTTACCTTAGTATATGACTGATAACTATATAGTTCACTACTGAGAAAATCATAAAGGAATAATCATGAAGTCATCTAACGCGCTATCTGCTTGTATCGACATTTTTATCAGCCCAAGCAAGGCTTTTAATGGGCTAAAAGAAGCTAAAGGCTGGTCTTGGCTTGCTTTTGCACTTCTCGCTCTAACCCTTGCAGCCTCTGCTTATACATTTTATACCACTGCAGACTCACAATTTATTTTAGACCAGCAGGTTGCTGCAGCGAGTGTGGATGCCACAATCGGCGAGAAAAAAATGATCCGTCAAAGTATGGAGCAAAGCCTCGATAACCAAGTGTGGTTTGCAATTGGCGGGGGTATTTTCGGCCTTCTTTTTATAAATGCACTCCTATCTGGGTATTACATGTTGATATCTAAGCAAGACCCTGATGCTAATTATAGCTATGGTGCGTGGTATGGTTTTGGTGTTTGGAGCATGATGCCCACGGTTATTTCAAGTTTAGGTGTTGTTGCGCTAGTTCTTACAGCCAGTAACAATGAATTACCTATTAGTTTATTCAATTACGCGTCTATAAATCAGTTATTTCTGGGATTAGAGCTTGGAGATAGCTTCTATAATATGATGGAGAGTTTAAGTATTTTTAGTCTTTGGAGCATAGCTTTGGTTGCTATTGGGTTAAAGTGTTGGACTAATTTCAGCTTTAATAAAGCACTTCTTTTTGCTGCGCTACCGACCATTATCATTTACAGCATCTGGACAATTATTATTGTTGCTTAAAGGAATGTAGGCAAACTTTTCTGCCTACTCATAAATACGGAAATAAAAATGAAAAAAGCGATTATCATTACCCTTGCAATTGCAGCTTTTATTGCTCTTGTTGTATCAAAGCAAATTACTGGCGATGAAAAAGCACCAGAGGTAAATGTTGCACAGGTTGAGCAAGGTAGTATTGCAGACTCCATTATGGCCTCTGGCAATTTAGTCTTTAATACTCAAGTGCAGTTACGTTCAGAGGTAACCGGACGAGTCGACAAGGTGTTTGTTGAAGAAGGGCAAAGTGTAAAACAAGGCGACATTTTAATGCGCTTAGATACCACTGCTTTTGAGTCAGAAGTAACACGTAATAAAGCGGTATTGCGAGCTAGCGAAATAGAAATAAAACATAGTAAAACACGCCTTTTGAATATTGAACGTCAGCTTAAACGTCAAAAAGAGCTTTATGACGTAGGCCTAGCAGGGCAAGAAGTATACGAGAACTTACAAAATGCACGCGACCTTGCCAAAATAGATATTGAAGCCAGAGTAGAGTCTTATAATCAAGCCAAAGCCTCTCTTTCAATCGCTGAAGATAGACTTAGCAAAAGTGTATTTCGTGCTCCAATGAGTGGTTTGCTCGCCTCAGTAAATATTAAAGAAGGCGAAACCGTTATTGCCGGCACCACTAATATTATTGGCTCAGATTTAATGCTGGTTGCCGACCCAAGCGCTATTTTAGCTGAGCTCAGAGTTGATGAAACTGATATTGCTGGCATTAAATTGGACCAGCATGCAGATATTTATGCTGCTGCGTACCCCAATCAACCCTTCACTGGCAAGGTCATTAACATTGGAACCTCAGCAAAAAACCAAGCAGGTTCACAAGGTTTATCATTTCGAGTGAAAGTGTTACTTGATAATACCGATAGGCAACTATATGCAGGTATGAGCTGCCGTGCAGAAATCGCAACAAGCCTTGCTGTGAATGGCTTAAAGCTCCCTATCGAAGCCGTACAAAAAGAAGATGACAAAACGTTTGTATGGCGTTTAAACGACGATAAAACTGTAAGCAAAGCCTATGTAGAAGTGGGTATTTCTTCAGATATAGAGCAAGCAATTACCCAAGGTTTAAATAAAGGGGAGCGAATTGTTATTGGCCCTGCACGTCCTATCAGTAAACTAAAAGAAAATGATACGGTAAAAGTTAAGCAAACAACTGCCAAGGATGCGCAATAATGTCGGCGGTAATCAAGCTTGAGCATATTAACAAGCAATACAAAATGGGTGAGCAAATATTTAAGGCCCTAGATGATGTAACCGTGGTCATTAATGAAAACGAGTATGTCGCTATAATCGGTCCTTCAGGTTCAGGTAAGTCAACTTTAATGAACTTATTGGGTTGCTTAGATACTCCAACTACTGGGGATTACTTTTTAAAAGATAAACTTGTAAAAAGTATGACAGAAACCGAGCTCGCTCATCAGCGTAACGAAAGTGTTGGCTTTATTTTTCAGAGCTTTAACTTACTTCCGCGTGCGTCGGCACTTGAAAATGTGATGCAGCCTTTGGTTTATAGGTTTATACCCGCAAAACAACGTAAACAAAAAGCCCTCGATGCACTCAAACGTGTAGGACTCGGTGATAAAGTGGATCATCTATCAAGCCAGTTGTCTGGTGGGCAACGCCAGCGTGTTGCCATTGCACGAGCGCTAGTGACTAAACCGCATATTTTACTCGGTGACGAACCAACCGGGAATCTAGACAGCAAAACTACCACTGAAATTATGGCGCTATTTGATGAGCTACATAATGAAGGCCACACCATTATTTTGGTAACTCACGAACAAGAAATTGCAGATCATTGCCAGCGAGTTATTCGCTTAGTTGATGGCAAGGTAGTGAGCGATGTGCGTAAAGGTGAAGGAGACAAACAGCATGTTTAAATCTGCTATTGCAATTATGGAAGGAACAAAAGCAGCACTAATGGCCATTAAAGCCAATGCCATGCGAAGCGCACTCACTTGTTTAGGGATTATAATTGGGGTTGCCGCGGTTATTACAGTGGTAGCCGTTATGCAAGGCTTTACTAAGCAAATTAACGATCAACTCGCAGATATGGCACCTGATGTAACCACAATTAAACCCTTTACCAGCATTGAACAAGAAATGGTGGGCAAAAATGCTAAACTCACTTACAACGATTTTTTAGTCTTAAAAGCCCGAGTAAAAGAGGCTGAAACACTCACTGCACTGATGTTTACTTGGCGTTTTTCTGGTGGCGCTGAATACGGAAATAAAAGCCACTCATCACGAGTAATGGGTACAGAGCAAGATTACCAAAAAGCGTATAGAACCTTTCCAGAACTTGGGCGCTTTATTCGCGCAGAGGATGATGAAAAGCGCCGTCGAGTCGCTTTTATTGGTCCATCCATTATTGAAAAGCTAAACCTGCCAAAAAACCCTGTAGGCGAATATATTAAACTTGGCGGCGAGTGGTTTAGAATTATTGGCGTGGCTGAAAAACAAGGTAGTTTATTGGGGTTCGATCAAGACGATTATATTAACATTCCAATCAGCACCATGAGCGCATTAGAGGGTGCGAGCAGCACAAGTAATGTACAAATTATGTTTAGACTCAAGGAAGGCAGTGAGGAAGAACTAGTACTTGCCAAAATCACCCGCATTTTACGGCAATTACATAAGTTAAAAGATGAGCAAGAAAACGACTTTGAGTTTGAAACCGCCGAAAAAGCACGTGCTAATGTGGACAAATTTACGGGCAGCGCTACCGCAATAACCGCAGGGATTGTTGGTATCAGTCTTGTTGTTGGCGGTATTGGCGTAATGAATATTATGTTGGTATCAGTAACTGAGCGCACCCGTGTTATCGGCACACTAAAAGCACTCGGTGCAACACCAGGGTTTATTATGTTGCAGTTTTTAGTTGAAGCTGTGGTGCTGTCATTATTTGGAGGCTTAATTGGCTTGGTCATTGGCTATGGTGCTGCCGAGCTCATTTCGCTCTCTGTACCAAGCATGCCCGACGCTTATATACCAGGCTGGGCTATTATGCTGTCGTTTGGTTTTACCTCTTTAATCGGTATTGTATTTGGTTTAGCTCCCGCAATAAAAGCAGCTAGGCTTAATCCCATTGATGCCTTACGTTATGAATAACCACTCAAAATAGCGACCTGTTTGCTTAAAATAGTATCCTAAAATAGCTGACTTTTACTGTTTTAGGATACCTAATAGGCTCTTATCTATTGGCTAAGCCTTGTAATATGATATAAATATTTTATGCGTAGCGCGGGTTTTATAAACCTTAGCAGATAAAGCCTTTGCTGCTCTTTTAAACCAAACACTCTAAAAATAAGAAGCGAACAGCCATGCAAAATCATAAAAACCAACCATTAGCCGATTTTGTAGAACACCCTCAAGAGGAAATGCTGACGCGTGCGAATGAGTTTTTACAAACGAGTCAATGCCTCATAGTATTCGCAGCTTTAGTAACCGCTCAGTGCCAAAAGAGATTATTGAAACCTGTATAAAAGCGGCAGGTACAGCGCCTAGTGGCGCAAACCACCAGCCTTGGCATTTTGTAGCAATTAATAGTAGTGATGTTGAAAAGAAAATTCGTGAAGCAGCCGAGAAATTAGAACGCTCTTTTTATGAAGGCAGAGCGGGTGAAGAATGGTTAGATGCACTAAAACCCTTAGGCACCGATGCTAACAAACCCTATTTAGAGCACGCGCCATGGTTGATTGCGGTGTTTAGTCAAAAAAAGGGCGGCGTTGAGTGGCGACGATAAAAACACGAATTACTATGTGCATGAATCGGTAGGCCTTGCCACTGGCTTCTTAATTCAAGCCTTGCACCGCGCAGGCATTGCAACACTTACCCACACACCAGAACCGATGAGTTTTCTAACCGATATTTGTGGACGTGATAAAAACAACGAACGCCCTTATATGTTACTTATTACTGGTTACCCAGATGAGCATGCAACAGTGCCGCTGCATGCCCTAGATAAAAAGTCGATTGATGAAATTGCGAGTTTTATTTAGTCGTTTTGACTTGGCATATAGTCAACAGCAAGTACGTCACCCTCTTTTAGGCCTGCTATTACGTGTTGCTGGTTATTTATAATACTGCCTAAACGCACGAAACGTTTAACCAGCGTTTCGTTTTCAAGTACATACACCATATTGAGCTGGCCAAATTCATGCACCCAACGTGGATCAATTAATACACCTTGGGTACTTTTTATTGGTAACTGTAGTTGAGCATAAAGGCCTGGCATTAAACCAAGTTGCGCATCGGCTTCTAAACGAATAAGCAAGCTGCGCGCCGCGTTATCTGCCACTGGTACAATTTCGCTCACCGTTGCGGGTGTTGTTATATCTAGAGAAGGTAATGCCACATTTAAACTGTCCCCGACTCTTAATTTTACTGCTTGTTGTTCACGTACATTAAATTCAAGCTGTAACTGTAATGGGTTATACAAAGTAATCAGCGGTTTACCGGGTGTTGCAGTATCGCCAGGTTCAGTTAGGCGCTCAACGACCACGCCCGAAATAGGGGCAGTAATACGCGTATAATTAAGCGATACCTGAGCTTGCGTTTGCTGTTGCTTAGCAACCGCTAAATTAGCGGTTAAGTTTTCAAACTTTGCTTTGGCGTCATCTAATTCACTAACAGATACTAATCCTTGCGCATTTAAATCAATCATTCTGGCTAGTTGCTTTTTAGCTTGCGTTAACGACGCTTGCACCGCATTAATATTTGCACTGCTTTGCGCTAATGCTGCTTTAAAATCATCTTGCTTGAGCATAATAAGTAAATCGCCCTTAGCGACTTTATCGCCAGCACGTACTTTTAACTGCTCAACCTGCGCCATAACATGCGATGAAATTTGCGTATTTTGTTTTGCTATTACACTACCTGGTACCTGCTCAGTGCCTGCAATACTTTGCAGCGTTACCGTTACTCGCTCACCTTGATAGTTCGTTATTTGTGATTCTTTTAAGCCTGCAGTTTGCTTGTCAGAAAAGCTGCCCGCCATATAAAGCACAGCCATAATAATGACAAATAACGCGGCCAATGTGCCTATAAATTTTGATTTACCCTGCATGCGCTTTATCCTCTGTGCTTGCAAACACTAAATAATAAACAAGCGGTACTACAAATAATGAAAATAATGTAGACGCCACAATGCCAAAAATAATCGCAATCGCGAGCCCGCTAAATACCGGATCGAGTGTGATCACTAAGTTACCTAATAAAGTGGTACCTGCGGTTAGGAGCACAGGGCGCATTCGCACCGTACCCGCTGCAACAAGCGCCTCTTTAATTGCCATGCCTTGGCCGCGAGCTTGATTAATAAACTCAACCAAAATAAGTGAGTTACGCACCACGATACCTGCAAGGGCAATCATGCCTATCATCGCTGTGGCAGTAAATAATACCGGCTCTGGGGCACCTGCTATGGAGCGCTCACCAAACTGATTTAACAGCCAAAAACCTGGCATTATGCCTATCACTGTTAACGGAATAGCCGACATGATAATCAGCGATAAACTCGCCGACTGTGTTTGTACCCGTAAAATTATAAATATAGCACTGAGCGCAAACGCAAAGGCAATGCCCATATCTCTAAATACATCAATAGTTATGCGCCATTCCCCCTCGCCGCTAAAGCTGACATGGGTTCCTTGTGGTAATTGCCATGGAGCAGTTCCGCCATTATTAAAAAAGTGACGACCTACCCACGATGTTTTAACAAACTCATCGTTTGATACATTTAAATCAGCATTCACATCAGCAATCACTTCCGCTGGTGTGCGCCCATTAAGCTCAGCCATAACATAAATCACGTCGCGCTGATCTTTACGAACAATCGTTTTAGCAACATGATGTTGTGTAAATTCACCGAGTTCTGAAAGCGATACTAACGGCCTTGGCGCACTGCTTAAACCAAACTCGTTACTGGTTTTAGCTAAATCTCTATCGCCCCTTACCTGAAGTGCAATTAATTGCGAAAGCTGATTTCGCTCGCTGTACGGTAGCTGTAATTTAATATCAACGGGCTCTGTTTCATTGCTCACATAAAGTACACCCACGCTTTCACCTTGAGAGGCAATACTGAGTGTTTGTGCAATATTTTGAGTTGAAACCGCACTGAGTGCGGCCTTGGTTTTATTGGTAACAAAACGTTGTAATGGCGAGGGTGCCACCATTGAGGTATCGACTTCAACTACATGAGGCTCTTGTTGTAAACGCGCAGCTAACTGCTGGGCAGCGTGAGAATGTGTTTGCTCATCAACAAAAGCATCTCGGTAAACCTCAGCAACTAAGGTACTCAGTACCGGCGGCCCTGGAGGTACTTCAACCACTTTTATTACAATGCCATCGGTTGCTAGCATCGCGAGCTGTTCGCGAAGGCGCATAACCACTCCATGAGATTGATGATCGCGCTCAGACTTATCCACTAACAATACCCTCAGCTCGGCGAGACTCGCTGCATCACGGCGATAATAGCCGCGCACCATACCGTTAAAGTCCATACTTGAAGGTTGACCAACATAGGCCGCTATTTCACTTACTTCGTTTAATTGCCATGTGAGTGTTTGGATTTGTTTAGTAAATGCAGCTGTGCGCTCCAGATTAGTCCCCTCTGGCATATCTATCAGCACTTGCAGCTCATTTTTATTATCAAAAGGGAGTAGCTTTAAAGGCACCAAACGCATCACGGGTAACATGGCACTAATGATAAATAATGCTAGGGTTAGCCACAAAACAAGTTTTGCTCGCCCCTTAGAAACCAATAATGGGCTTAATATTCTTTGATATGCACCAACTTTAGGAGCAAGCTCGGAGGGTTGTTCGTTATCAGGCTTGAGTAACTTCATCGCAAGCCAAGGGGTTACAAAAAATGCAACAATGGTAGAAACCATCACGCTAACCGGCACATTAAATGCCATAGGTGCCATGTACGGCCCCATCATTCCGGTGATAAACGCCAGTGGAATAAACGCCACCATAATAGTGAGCGTAGACATAAGTAAGGCACTTCGAATTTCGCTCATTGCGCCAACAATCTGCTGTTTTTTATCGCCTTTTTTATTCAAAAAGCGGCTAATATTATCAATACCTGTGATTGGGTCATCTACCAGTAAACCCAAAGATAAAATAAGCGCAAATAAGGTCACCCGGTTAATGGTGTAACCAAATGCAAAATCTAATGAGAGTGTAATGCCATAACAAATAGGAACCGCCAGCCCAACCACAACCGCCGGACGCCAACCTAAAAACACCCCCACAAATATCACCACAGTAAAGACCGCAAAGACTAAACTTGAAGTGAGGTTATTTACTTTTTCATCGGCAGTTTGGCCATAATCTCTTAATACCGCATAGCTCACCTCAGTGGGTAATAGCGTGCGTGTTAGCTGCGTCATCATTTGATGAACATCGTTGGCGACGGCAACAGCGTTCGTGCCGGTTTGTTTTGCAACGCTTAGTGTTACCATTGGTAAATGCTGCTGGTTTGCCGATTGAGCAAGCCATTGGTAATGCTTAGCTTCACTTGGGCCATCAATAACGTTTGCAACATCAAGCAAGTAAACACTTTTGCCATTAACAACATTCACTACCAGCTGCTCTACAGCAGATTGACTTCGTAGAACATCACCTGCTTGCAATTCAATTTGCTGCTGACCATCAACCACACTGCCTACTTGCGTTAGTTGATTAGACACGCTTAATGCATAAAAAACGTCATTTACGGTTGTTTGGTGGGCAGCCAATGCGCTGGCATTTAAATTAATGGTAAGAGTGCGTGTACGCCCCGAAATTACTTTAACTTCACTGGTATGCTCAATGCGTTGTAAATTATTAGCAATTTCGTTAGCAAAGCGGGTTAACTCGTAATCACCATAAAGTTGTGGGTCTTTACTGTATAGCCCCAGCATAACAATAGGTACATCATCCACTTCAACGGGCCGTATTTGCCAACTTTTGATCACCGATGCCATTGTATGCTGATAACTATTTAATTTTGCATAGGTATCTAAAATAGCTTGTTCGCGGTTGTGCCCTACTTCAAAACGCAGCGTAACCACTGTACTGTTAGTTTGTGTGGTTGAGTAAATATGCTCAACCCCCACCAGCTGAGCCAGTAACTTCTCGAGCGGTTGTGTTACTAACCTAGCGACTTCAGGCGCCTCAACGTTAGGTGCTGATACATAAATATCGAGCATGGGCACAGTAATTTGCGGCTCTTCTTCTCGAGGTGTTTGATTTAGTGCAAATACCCCAAGTAACAAAGACATCACAAAAATAATAATCGGAATGCGACCACTTAAACTACTTTTTACCGCATTGTCTATTAAGCTCATCGCACTTAGCCCTTACAGAATAACCCATACAAGGTACCAAGCAGAACGACTGCATTTTCATCAATGACACGATAATAAATTGTTTGGCTCTCGCGGCGCGTAGCCACAATGTTTGCTTTACGCAACGCTGCTAAGTGCTGAGATAACGCAGACTGCGCTAATGGCACGGCTTCATTGAGCTGAGATACGCTCATTTCTGAATCTTGCAAAGAACATAAAATCATCAAGCGATTTTTATTGGCTAAAATTTTTAATAGCTGCTCGGCTTGTTCTACATTGCCGGCCATGGCAGTAAAGTCAATATTCATACTATGCTCTTATTCTAAAATAGAGTCTGAGTATAAGACGTTAGATTAGAAAAGTCTAATATTAGATTTTACTAATATAGATAAACCTAATATAGTGACTGTACTGAACTAAATAACTGGCCTACTATAATGAAGCTAAATAACGCACTCAGACTAATCGCTGGCATAATGATTATTGTGTCGCTTTTATTGCAAACTTATCACGATCCTAAGTGGATTTACTTTACAGCTTTTATCGCAGTAAATTTAATTCAATCAGCTTTTACTAGCTGGTGCCCAATGATCACTCTATTACGCAAACTTGGCTTTAAGGAATAAACACCATGCTTACCCCTATTCCCGATTTACTAAAAATAATTACTCCTAATCAGCGCCGTATTGATGCCGAACAAGCAAAGAAAGAGCTTGAGCAAAATAAAGGATTGTTGATTGATGTACGAGAACCCGCTGAACATGCCACCAAAGCAGCTATAGGCGCTATAAACATTCCTCGCGGGCTACTTGAAATGAAGCTCATGGAAATAGAAAAAGACGCAGCACGCCCTATTTACTTACATTGCGCTAGTGGTGCGCGCGCAACATTAAGCGCTGAAGCGCTGACCCGCGTAGGTTATGAAAACGTCACAGTTATTACCTGTAAAGCAGAAGCTGTTTGTCAGGCATTTTAAAGGCCAAAAATTAAATCACTCGGCGATCAACCGATCGCCGAGCTTAAATAACATAATCCAAATTTAAAGGAACACTATGTTCAATTAAAATCAAAGATTGAAATTAATAAACTTCAACGCTAATGTATGAAAAAGGAACACCCGTCTAAGGAAGACTTTATGAAAAAAGCTGCCGCTTTATTACTATTTTTACTCGGTATTGCTCACTCTGTAAATGCTGATGACAGCATTACCTTAATGGTATGTGAAGATTGTAATTATGACAGAGCCTCTGAACTAGCAAAAAGCAATGTACCATTAGCTCAATGCCACACTACACCCTCTGATCAAAAAGCTGCTATTGCTGATCAAACATGTGATTCAAATCTGCATAAAGTTATTATGATGGATGTCTCTGGTAACAACCACTTTGCATTTTTTGTGGGAAATCATAGTAGAAATGAGTCAGATAAATATATAGAAGCTACGATATTAAATAAAAATGATCTTATTGCTATATCTAAAAAAAAAAGCAATTGATGAGCATTTCTCAACATTTAAACACACACTTCAAACTGAACTAAGCCTAATGCCACTTTATCAAATAAGTCAGTCTTCTCATCTAGATAGACAAAACAACTGCCCCTCCCATGTAAATAATGCAGTAAAGGCTGTATTTGAAGAATATACATCATCTCGAATTCAAAACTGGGTAAATCATAAAGTTGAAAATAATATTAAAAATCCTGATAGCTTTTTTACATCAAAACCGATCATAGTTGGTGAGACCTTGTATCAGAGTCCGTGGAGTGAGGTGAGTAAGAATTTAAATTTAGAAGTTAATCTTAACAATGGAAGCGACGGGCAATACCGTGTTATTTTTTTAGCGAAGTGGATAAAAGAGTTAGGTGCGTTCAGTTTATCGGTAAACCCTTATTTAACTTATTTAGACGGTATTGCATTAAATCACTATAAAATATCAGCGCCATCAGTCTCCCAATGCTTAAAAAATGCTTTAGATAGAAATCTGTCATCATCAATGTCCTCGTATATTTCGAGCACTAATAATGGAGATACTTAGGGTTAGCATGTTGTAGGCGTCATCGGATGGCGCCTACAAATAAACAAGCCAAAAGCAATCCTTACTTAACCATATTCCCTTTAGCTCCCTATATGACCTAATCATTTTTTCTCTTCCAGAAGTGTAACTAGCATTTGCTCGATGTTTTTTACGCTGTAGGTGAGAGCTCGGAGTAATTCGACTTGGCTTTGTGGTTCATCAGCTTTAGCCTTGCTTGGCTTTGTTTCGGCTAGATTGTCTTTTTGCGTTAAGATGGCCTCGCGAAACTCACTGGCATCAACTACCCCTAGTAACGATACTAATGCGCCATGACCAGACTGACCTGCGGTTTCAAAGCTTAAACCAAATAAACGCATCAACGGGCCTTGGCTTAACCCGACGTCAGTTATTTTTTCAAGTGGGATGGACTTTTCTTCTTTAAAAAACACACCGCGTTTTACTACTAGCTTACGCTCTAATAAGTTAGCTGACATAGCCGCAAGCATACGCCCAGCCACGATCCAAATTATTAACGCTACAATTGGGATTAATGGGATCCCAACCAAACACACTAAACAAGTAATTACTCCTAGCGTGATCCAGTAAGATTTTACTTTAGGGTTAAAACTGGCGGTTTTCAGGGCTAACTCAGACATTCATTACCTCCTTGATATTTATTCTATTAACCTAGGGAATATTGTGGCTGAATGCAACTATAATAAAAAAGCCGAGTATAAAACTCGGCTTCGGCTATCTTAGTGAAAGCTTATTGCAAGTCGACAATAATAAAAGGCGCTTCGAGATCATTTGCATTAACCACAAAGCGATACTCTCCTTCGGTTTCAATTAACAAGCTCAAGTTATTATTAGAAGCCGCTAAAGGTGTTTCACTCCCTAATATTACTTCTGAGCTATCTCCACCAGCTCCTAAATTGACAGTGCTCCAATCACTGGTAGCAACTTTAAACTCATATGCATCACTTTGTGCACTTAGCTGTTTAGAAAAAGTATATAAACCATCACCTGTGTATGTGAATTGATCGTCTGTCCCCCACAAACTTTCTGCCTCATTTAAACTGCCACGTAAATACAACGACACATTTCCAAATGGCCCTATTTTTGTCACTGTCAGAGTTGGGTTTTCTTTATCTGAAGCATTAAACGAGAACAAATAGTTATCTGCGGTGTCTGCCGTAAAGCTAATATTAGCTCCATTAAAACTAAGTTGTTTTTCTACTCCCAATTGAACAACAGCCTCTTGCTCTGAATTAGCACCAAAATTCACGAGTTCCCAACTCTCTGAAGCAACTTTGAAACCAAAGCTCTCCCCAGCTGTCAGCGCCTTCATAATTTGATACTCGCCACTGCCAACATATTCAAATTGATCAGAGAGCCCCCACTCATTTAAATCACCACGAAGATACACCTCAGTGCTGCCATAAGGGACGATATCTGGCGCACCAACAGTTGCATCAGCACTCAAGCCAGCGCCTTGGCTCTCGCCTTGTGGTTTAACAAACACAGCCATAGTGTAAGCAGGCACAGTGAACGTGCCGTCGGTTTCGTTTTCACTAAAACTCACACCCGCCATGGTACTATCTACACTGTTTTTAAGAGTTGGGTGTAATTCAAACCCAGTAGCCGTGAGTACCGTGTGTGAAAGTGCTTGCTGCGTCGCATTAATAACAACAACAACAGCATCTACTGCGATATCTAAATCAACGAGACCTTCACCATCGTCAATACTCATTACTATCAAACCATGCTGCTGGTTTTCACCTACATTATGAAAGCCCACACGGTCAATTACATCTTGTTCGGTGGTTAATCTAAATAATGGGCTGCTACTGCGAATTGCTAAAAACTCTTGGAACACATCGCCTGCATAAGCAATATCTTGTGGCATTGCCTGTGCATCAGAGTTAGCAGAAATAGGCATGATCTCAGGCCATTTTTCTTGGTTCTTCTCTGCGTTAGGTAGACCAATGTTCCAGTTATTATTCTCTTTGGTTAAATCAACAGCATTAAACCAATCACCGGCATTATAACTATCACGATCCATTGACTTAGAACGCAGTAAATCAGCACCCAGTTGCATAAACGGAATGCCTTGGCTCATAAGTGGAATAGACAACGCCATGTTGTGCGCACGCACACGTTGCTCAATACTCATGCTTGATGCATGCTTATATTGCAACTGATCCCACAGTGTTTCGTTGTCATGCTTTGATACGTAGTTAATGCTATCTGCTGGGTCTAACGCATAAGCTGTTGGTTGCGTGTTCCAGCTAAAGCTATTACCTTTTGCCGAATTACCTTTAAAATCTTTAAGAATGTAATTTTGTAAGTTGCCCGCCAGCGATAAACGTAAGGTATCTTGCTCCGCTAGATTGCCATCTGTCGGGTTATTACTAAACATTGCACCACCACGCACGGCTTCACGAATACGGTCATTGAATGTGCCCACTTCGGAGCCTGCCATATCAGCTTGCTTAGCTTGAGTGAACAAACGGTTATTAGCCACTTCACCAAAATCCCAGCCTTCGCCATAAAAGTAGTTGTCAGGGTCAACAGCTTGCACCGCTTCACGCGCTGCTAAAATTGAGGATTTAGGTATGTGGCCCATTACATCAAAACGGAAACTGTCATAACCAAAGTCGCGAGCAAGTATGACCAGTGAATCGCTAACAAACTTGTCCATCATCACATGTTCAGTTGCTGTGTTTTCACAACAGGTTGAGCGCTCTATCGTGCCTGATACTTCATTGTATCTGTGGTAATAACCAGGCACGAGTTTATCAAACACTGACTTTTCCCAAATGCCTGATGAGGTTGTGTGGTTGTATACCACATCAAGAACCACACGAAGACCGACTTCTTGCAGTGATTGCACCATGGCGCGTGTTTCAAGTACACGAGCAATGCCCTCGCTGCTTGAAGCATACGAGCCTTCAGGAGCAATAAAGTGATGCGGGTCGTAACCCCAGTTAAAGCCGTCTAAATCACGCATCGCGCTGGCAAGTGCTTGAGCATCATCAGAACCCGGGAAGTAGCTTTGCATTAAATCAGCAATGATGCTGTTTTTATCTTCGATTTTACAAGCATCGGCGGTATCGTCTATTCGCTCACATAACTTACCTAGGGTGTCAGTGATTTCAACGCGCTTATCCGCATCTTCCTCAATGGTGCCAATGTCAGTGACTGGTAGTAAGTGAAAATGCGTTAAACCTTTGTCAGCTAGTTGCTTAAGGTGCTGCATAGGGATGCTTTCAAGCTCAGTAAATGCTAAGTATTTACCTCTGTTTGCTGCGCTTACTGACGTATCACGAACACTAAAATCACGCACATGACCTTCATAGATAGTGGCATCCTCAGGGTTAGTAATTGTTGGCACAATGCGCTCGTCCCAGCCCTCTGGTTTAGTGTCGTCATCATTTAAATTGATCAACTGCGAATACAGGCCATTACTAGATACATTCAGTGAGTAAGGGTCAGTGCTCCATAAACTTTCAATCGCTTGAGTAGTAGGGTGGTAAACATCAAACGCAAAGCGGTAATAATGACGGTCGTATTTACTATCTAAGCTCACCGACCAAATACCGGTATTGTTGTCTAACGTCATGGCGGTGCTATGCACTTGTGCTTTATCGGCGTCAAATACATTAAGCATCATATTGCTAGCGGTTGGTGCCCACACTGAAACATCAATTGCATTGTTATTATAATGCACGCCTAGCATGGCTTCGTTCGCGTCACTTTCACCTTGGGTGTACAGCGCATCCAACGCTTTGGCGGTTTGCACTAAACTGGCTTCAAGTAGCTTGCCATCAGCATCGTAGCCTGCAACGGCTAACTGCTGCTTAATGAGTTGCTTGGCGGTTTCGCCATCCCAATTACCTTGATAGGCAGTCCAATCTGTTAAGTGCGGTACTTTCGCTGCCTGTGCATCGGTTAAACTCGTTGTCGTTAATTCAACGGTTTTACCATTTAGCCCAGTGTCTAAATCAACCACCAAGTCAGCAGTTGCAGAAGAATGTAACTTAATGATTTGCGTAAGCTCATTACTTGGCTTATACAATACTGTATTTAAATCAATCCAATGTGCTGATGCGCCATCAATCGCAACCGGGCGTTCACCTAAGCTTGCAACTGGGAACTCAAATACAGATGGCTCACCGTCAAAGGTAAAGTTCATACGCACAAAACGCTCATCGTCTTGCATCAGTGGCATAGTTAAATCCACATCACCATGGGCTTTGCCGGTGCCTTCTGTGCCAATATGTATGATGAAATTAGCGCACTCGGTGTAACCGTCTTTGAGTGCCACAATCCAGTAAGCACCATAATTTGGATCAATACCGTCGTATTCGTGACCATCAGCCCAATCAGTAGCATCAAACGGCGGCGCATAAGCATCACAACCGTCGGTATTCCATGAATGTAAGCGGTAGCCTTCGTACCCTTCATTTTCAGGGCGCTTATAAAATAATACGGCTTCATTCTCCCCAGCGAACACAACCGGATCAGGTAAGTCCGGATTATAGCCATTGATACAGCTTTCATTGTTCGCATCAGGAAATAACGGTGCGTCGCAAGAGATAGGTTCGGGATCAACGCATTGAGTCCCTTCGGTGTTAGGAACTTGTGGTACATCACACGTTAAAAGAGTTTGCCCTGCTTTTACATCGCTACTACCTGAACCACCACAGCCAAACAGTAACGTTAAGCTCACTGCGAATAGCAAATGAGTCATTTTAGTTATTATATTCATTATGTATGCTCCAATTTGCATTAATGGCTATAGGTAAAACCTAAATAAACCTGACGTCCAAAGTACTGGGTAGTCCCAGTAATACTTTCATTTCCAAAGTAGCTTTGAGTGGGTTCATCGGTGAGGTTATTAACCTGTAGCAACATGCCAAATGAGTCTGTAAATTGGTAAGAGGTTTGAAAATCGACTACGGTCTCGGCGTCAAAATTTACCACTTGTTCATTAATAGCCACTTGCTCTGACACAAAGTCTGAGCGATAGCGCACGTTAAGGCGGGTTTCAAAATTATCTAAGCTATAAAATAAAGTGCCGTTTAACACATTTTTAGACAAACCAGGTAAGCCTTGTGTAACTGTTTCACCACCTAAGCTGGTGATAGATTCAACTTCGCTTTCGGTGTATGAATAGCTACCGTTAAACCCAAGACCATCAAACGGCGCGGGTAAAAACGAAAATACTTGCGTGTAGGCAAGTTCAATACCGCGAATATAACCGCCATTAGCGTTATTTACCGCCGTTGTGTAAGTGCCGTTAGTGGTGGCTACTTGCTCGCCACTGACTGGGTTTTCAATATACTCGGGGACGTTAAAACCATTGCCTTTGAAATCAAATCCCTCAATTGCAATCGTATCGATAAACGAATCTATATTTTTATAAAAACCGGCTACAACAAGCGCACCATCTGATTCATCAAAATAATGCTCGTAAGAGATATCGTATTGGTCAGCATAAAATGGTTTTAAGAACGGGTTGTTAGTACTTGAGCCATTTATTTTACCGGTGGTTTTATCTGCCTGCGCACTGGCGTCCCCCGCTAAACGGTTTATTGGCGGACGCGACATCACTTTAGCCGCCGCTAAACGCAATTGCGTGTTATCAGTTAACTGAAAGTTTAAGTTAAGCGATGGTAGGTAGTCGGTGTAAGTAGTGCCAAGCACATTAGGTAGATAGTTTTGATTTACAATGCCGATGCTATCGGTAATATTTTGTGCGCCCAGCGCTAAATCCCCGTTGACGTTCTCTAAAATCGTGGCCGATTGGTCGGTATCGACACGGCGAATACCAATATTACCCAGCACGGGCATAGTGCCAATTTCAGTATTAATATTGAGCATGGCGTAAGCTGAAAGCACTTCCTCGTATACCGAACCACTTTGTAACATAGTCCACGAGTAGTTAGTGGTGTAACCTTGTGGATCTACTACACCATCTGCGTTACCCCAGGTGGTCACCGGTGTAGGCGCACCTTCTGGGAACCACGCATTGAGCGCTTTATCTACATCAATCGCTAAATACGATGGAAAGTAGCTAAACTCGCCTTCCCAATCAACAACATTTACCATGTCATTGGTTAAACGCAGTGGCGGCTCAGTTGCTGAGAAATCACCGTCATTGCCGTATTCAAACACCGAACGATTGTTGCTGTATTCGCGATCTGAATAACGCGCACCAAATTCCACAGAGCTAAACCAGCTGTTATCCAACTCATATTTAAAATCAAGGCGATAAGCTTTTACTTCATCTTCATTTTGATAAGGGTAAATACCGTACTTACTGACCATTACCCGGTCGATATCGCTAAATGCAGCGGCTTGATTAAAGCCTACATCTGGTAAATTAAGCCCATTAAGTTGGTAGTTTATAGATACGTTTTTATCTAACACCGGCTCTTGCGCTGTAGCATCTTCGGCAACTAGCGCCCACAATAAGCCATTGCGGAAATTACTTTTTGCTTGTGACAGCGATACATCAACATTAACGTTTAAGCGCTCTGTCACTTGCCAATCGGCGTTAACACCGTAGCTGTCTACTTCATCAAAATCTTGATTATCATCATTCAGAATTTCAACGCGAGTATAGCTTTTTGAAGTACGATTAACAGAGGCGCCAACCACTGAATTGCCCTCTAGCTGAGCGTTTGTATAAGTGGCCGTTGGGCCGCCTAATTTTACTCGTAAACCACGGGCAAATGACTCAGTATCAAAGCGTGATAAAAACACGTCTCCTTTTAATTTAAAATTATCCACCGGCACCCACTCAATCGCCGCCATATAACCGTTACGGGTTTCTTCACCCCCTAAATGCTGGAGCTCAAAGCCTTCGCTGATATATTCGTTTCCTGGTTTTACTTCAGGGCCATTAGTATCATTTGCCAAGCCATCTATATCTTTATTATCGTTATAAGCGAGGCCAATAAACTGTGTTGCTACACTAGGTTGAAATAAGCGCGCATAGCCAAGCGCAACACCTAGCGTGTCATCTAGATATTTCCCTTGATAGGAAAAGCTAATGCGATCGCCAAACTCAGTGGCATCGTTCACCTCAGACGCTCGGTCGTTGTACATGCCTCTAGCGTTGACCACAAACTTATGCTGCTGTTCATTATCAAGCGGGCTGGCTGTTTGCAGCTCTACCGTACCCGCAACACCGCCTTCAATAAGCGAAGCTTTTGGTGATTTATACACGGCTGCTGAGCTGATCAATTCAGACGGGTACTGATCAAATTCAATACTGCGGCTACCACTGGTGGATACTTGCTCACGGCCATTTAGGGTTGAAAACACAAACCCACCCGACATACCACGAATGTTTATTTCGGCGGCTTGACCACCGGTTCTTACAGCTGAAATACCTGGTAATCGCGTTAGTGCATCTGCCATTGATACATCAGGTAACGCTCCTAAATCATCGGCAGATAGCTGCTCTGACACTGTATCTGTAAAACGTTTTTGGTTAAGTGATTGAATTAAGCTTCGGCTAAAGCCGGTTACTTCAATAACTTCTAAATCCTCATCTAACTGTGGATTGACTGTTGCTTGTGCCTCACTTTCAGCTGCGGCCAATGCACTGCTGGCTGCAAACATTGCGAGCATTAATGCACTCAGTTTAAATTTCCCCATGAGCTTCCTACCCTATTGATTTTATAATTGTGTGCTGTTTATTTTTAATTTGTGGATAAAATAAAACCAATAAAGTGTAACCAAAAAGTAAATCAAGTGTAATGAATACGTATGCACCAGCAAGGGCAATAGCTAGCAAGGAAAGGAACTTAGTCATGAAGTGCTGCGATCATGTGGATAACGTAAAATATATCGACCAACTAAAAGGAAAAGTCAGCCACACGTCGTTATTTCACAGGAGCATTAAAAATTACTAAAACAGTTTTTAAGGTAAGCGGTAAGGATTGCTAAAATTGAATAAACTACACCATAAGCACCACTCTTATTGCCAACCCTATAAAAACCACCGCTAATATTTTATCAAGCCAAGGGGATGATTTAGTAAAAGCAAAACGCTTTTTTGAAAGCTCTGTCAAGGCTGCAACAAGCAAATACCAGCCGGTATCAATCAACAACACGGTTAAACACATGATCATACCAACCTGAAAAGTTAAGTTTACAGGGTCAATAAACTGTGAGAACAAGGCTAAAAAGAATACAGCGAGTTTAGGGTTCAAAAATGCGATAGCAAAACCATCTTGTAGCGCTTGTTTGCTATTACCACTTTGCTGAGCAATCTGTAACTCATCAGCACTTGGTTTTGAAAATAGTATTTTCAAACCTAAATACGCTAAATAGGCTGCCCCTAAGTACACTAAAAATTGATACACAGTAGGAAACTGCAACATCAATGCGCCTAATCCCAATAATGAGGCCGCTGCATATAAGCCAACCCCAAAACCATGGCTTAACGCTGCCAACATGCCATTTTTCATCCCGCCATTTAAGCTATGCTTTAATACCACAGCTAAACTAGGCCCTGGCGACATTGCGCCCATCATACAAATGGCGACTAAACTAAACCACAGTGAGAAGGTCATCTAAATCTCAAATTCATTATTTTCGATCAGTAATACATAACCATAAACTTGGCCGAAAAAACCAGTAATAGTACTCACATTAACTAGTTTCCAACCATCTTGGTTTAACTGATAAATTTTTTCATTAAGGGCCTCAAGGTTAATTCCACCAAAAAAGCGCGCCTTTTTAAATTCTATTATTTTTTGCACTGCAATAACCTTTAAAGTTGATACTCAAAATCATAAAAGTGCACCCCATCTTCAATGCGAATCGCCATTTTTCCGCTAAGCCCTGTAAGTTCATTATTACCAGAATCTGGCACGACTTCTAAAATTAGACGATCTTGGCCTTTGTCCATAGTGCCAAAATGCTGCAGTACAAAACTGCCCTGTTTGCCTGCAAGTGTACCAACCACTTGTTCAATAGCCACATAACCGGCACTGCCTTGGGTGGGGGTCATGGCGCTGAGCATTTCACCTTGGCTAGTTGCGGTTAGGCCACCAGTAAATTGTTTATCAATCGACATACGACCTAAATTAACGCCTTGCTGCCCGTGTGCATACCCCTCTATAGGCGCTAATGTAACGGTAAACTCGCCTGTTACCTGTTTAGTTGTCATAACTTTTCCTTATTGATGATTTTTAATACTATTGATTTTTAATCTATTGATGCCATATCTATACCTTAATCATCAATAAGAATCTACTATGCCTACAGACAAGCCTGCTTCAGATAAAGCCGCCTTTAGCGCTTTATTCCCTATATTCAATTTTATTAAGCCTTATAAATGGGTAGTTTTAGGGGCTTTAGTGGCGTTACTGGCCACCGCAGGGGTTAATTTATCGCTAGGCCAAGGCGTTAAGTTTGTGATTGATCATGGCTTTATTGCCGGCTCGCAAGCGCAATTACAACAAGCTGTTTTGGTATTAATTGGCTTGATCAGTTTATTGGCAGTGGGTACATTCAGCCGATTTTATTTAATGTCGTGGATTGGCGAACGAGTCAGTAATGACATTAGAAAAGCTGTATTCAATCGTATTGTTACCTTGCATCCGAGTTATTTTGAAGAAAATCGCAGCGGCGAGCTGATGTCGCGACTCACCACCGACACTACCTTATTACAATCTATTATCGGCTCATCATTTTCTATGGCGCTGCGAAGCGCGCTAATGTTAGTTGGTGGTTTAATTATGCTACTTGTTACTAATTTAAAGCTTACCTTAGTCGTCGTGGCCTGCGTCCCTTTAGTACTGGTGCCTATGTTAGTTTTTGGTAAAAAGGTACGCAAACTAGCAAGCTCCAGCCAAGATGCGATTGCAGATATCAGCACCTACGCGGGTGAGATCATTCAAAACATAAAAGTGGTACAGAGTTATAGCCATGAACAACAAGAGCAATCTGCTTTTGCACTTGAAACCGAAAAAGCCTTTAATGTTGCCAAAAGCCGAATTAAACAACGTTCGTTTTTAATTGCAGCGGTTATTTTTCTTACCTTTAGTGCTATTAGTGCCATGCTCTGGGTAGGCGGTAGTGATGTGCTCGCAGGCACTATGACGGGCGGTGAACTTGGCGCGTTTGTGTTCTATGCCATTATGGTGGCCATGTCGGTAGCGACCGTTGCAGAGGTTTATGGTGAACTACAGCGCGCAGCAGGAGCAGCAGCAAGGTTACTCGAGCTACTTGCGGTTGAAAGTAAAATACAAAAACCCGAAATTCCACAAGATGATCAGTTACATGCAACAACCAGCAACAGTGCAATTTCACTTGAAGGTATTAGTTTTAATTACCCTTCTCGCCCAGATGTAAGCGCATTAAATAATATCAGCTTAAATATTGAAACAGGTAAAACTGTGGCTATTGTTGGCCCTTCCGGTGCGGGTAAAACTACCTTATTTGAACTATTGCAGCGCTTTTACGATCCAGCCAGCGGAGCGATTAAGTTTCATAATATAAATATTAAACAGTTGTCGTTAAACACCTTACGCAACAAAATGGGCATGGTGGCACAAAACCCGATTTTATTTAGCTCTGATGTTATGCATAACATTCGCTATGGCAACCCAAGCGCCAGTGACGAGCAAGTTTATGCGGCCGCCAAACATGCCCATGCTGATGAATTTATAAAACAGTTACCACAAGGCTATAACAGCTTCTTAGGTGAACAAGGTGTAAGGCTATCGGGTGGGCAAAAGCAGCGTATTGTTCTTGCTCGCGCCATTTTAAAAGACCCAGAAATACTGCTACTTGATGAGGCTACCAGCGCGCTTGATGCGCAAAGCGAGCATCATGTTCAGGCCGCACTTGAACACTTAATGCAAAATAGAACAACGCTGATTATTGCCCATAGACTGGCCACGGTAAAACATGCCGATATGATTGTGGTAATGGAAAATGGCGAAATAAAAGCTACAGGCACTCATCAGCAATTAATGGCAAGTAACCCTTTGTATCAAAAACTATGTGAATTACAGTTTAATCTAGATTAATTGCGCTTTAGTAGTTACTTTTTATGAAGCCATTTATTCATTGCGGTATCGTAAGCCTTTGTTAGCTTGGTTTTATCGCACTTTACACCAACGATATAACTCTCTGGCAAGTCCTTTTTGGGCATAACCCCAGCACCAATAGATACCTTTTTAAAACAGCTATCACCTCGTCGGTAAGTGGTAAATTGCATATTTTGCTGCTCGATTTTTAACAGTGGCTTTACCTTACCTGCATGCTCTTTTGGGACTGTGATGCGCTTTTTCTGAGGGTCATTCTTTGCAGTATCAGAATAGCCAGTTTGTTGCTTTAAAATACTGTTGAGTCCTTTGTTTAAATCGATCTTTTTGTAAGGCTTTAAAATTACAGGCTGAGTATTTTTCGTGATGGTATTTAGCGGCTTAGTCGTTTTCTCTGTTTTTTTATAATTAATATTTAGTGGTTTTGATTGGGTTGCATTAATAGGCTCAATAGATTTAATTTCTGTATTTTTATTTGTATGAGCGCGTTGTTGAGGGACTTGTTGTGTTGCTTTAATTTTAGCTGGCACACTTACCATATAAGCTTTAATGGGGATTGATTGTGGCGGCTTTATTTTAGGTGCTTTTAATGAGGCAACAAAAAACAAAACTAATCCATGTAAACATACCGATAAAATAATTGCCGTGCGCCACGCTGCCATAAATATGTCCTTATCGAAGAACTATTTGTGACAGCTAACGCAGGCAAAAGTGCCATTAAAATATACAAAACCACGCATTTGCGCGGTTTTAGCTATTAACCTTGTGTATTAGGCACTATTTGAATTTCGACGCGGCGGTTTTGCGCGCGACCATTCGCGGTATCGTTAGTCGCTATTGGGCGTGATTCGCCATAGCCGCTCGTGCTTACTCGTGCAGCCATAATTTGTTGGTTTACCAAGTAATTTTTTACACTTTGTGCACGCTGCTCTGAAAGAGTCATATTGTAACTATCTTTGCCCGTACTGTCGGTGTGACCTTCAACACTTAAGTAGGTTTTTTCGTATTTATTCATTACACTTGCTATCGCATTTAGAGTGTCATGAAAGCCCGATGAAATATAAGATTGATCAGTCGCAAACGTAATATTAGAGGGCATCACTAAGCGTAAGTTATCGCCTTCACGAACCACTTCAACTCCCGAACCCGCTAACTCATCACGAAAAGCAGCTTCTTGTTTATCCATGTAATCACCTACAGCAGCACCCGCTAGCGCACCAATAGCTGCACCAATAAAAATACGTTTATCTTTGTGGTTACCTGTAGCTTTACCTAAAATACCACCCGCGGCTGCACCTATAGCGGCACCTTTACCTGTGTTATTCATTTCACAGCCAGAAAGTAATACAGCAACGACAGTGACACTTAAAAGTGATTTAGTTAACGTCATGGTGATTTCCTATTCATTTAGAATTTATTATTGCGATTATGCAAATATATGTATGAACCAACAATGAAGAATAACGTATAAGCGTTGATATTGCCTATCAAATAAGGAAGTAGTGATAGCGTTTCATAATAATGTCATACTTGTTTGTGACAATTTTATGATTTATCAAAAGGCGATTGCCACTATGTTAATTGCGATTTTTAGGCAGTTTTTTTTGCTTGGCTGCATGAGTTTTGGCGGCCCTGCCGCCCATTTAGGTTACTTTAAACATCACTTTGTTGATTCGCTGCGCTGGTTAAGTATCAGTCGCTATTCACAGCTAATAAGCCTCAGCCAAGCTCTGCCTGGCCCTGGCTCTAGTCAGGTTAGCTTTGCTATTGGCGTAGAACGTGCTGGTGTTCTCGGTGGTATCGCTGCGTTTATAGGCTTTACCCTGCCTTCGTTTTTGATCATGGTGCTAATTGCAATAAGTGCACATCAGTTTGATGCTGTTTATTTTGCTATTATTGCAGGTTTGAAACTATTTGCCGTGGTTATTGTTGCTGATGCGACCCTTAGTATGGCGAAAAGCTTTTGCACCAGTGCGGTACTTAAACTTCTGGCAATAATGAGTACTTTAGCACTGATTTTATTTCCTATGTTGGGCACTCAAATCGCCATTTTAGTAACCGCTGCCATTATCGGTGCTTTATGGCCTTTACTTAACTTAGCTAAATCTACAGAAAATGTTAGCAGAGAAAAAACCAACATCAATTGGATTGCTCTTGGCTTATTTGCACTACTACTTGCCATCAGCTTTATCCCACTTGGCGAAAACGCTGCGTTATTCGCGCCTTTTTACCAAGCAGGTGCCATGGTATTTGGCGGCGGACATGTTGTGTTGCCAGTACTTCAAGCGGGTGTGCCTACGTTAAGTGATGATCAATTTTTAACGGCTTACGCCAGTGCTCAGGCTATACCTGGACCGATGTTTACTATAGCGACCTACTTAGGCGCGCAGCTAACTACCGAGCAGCCAATGATGGGCGCAATCATAGCTACATTATTGATATTTTTACCCGGTTTTTTACTGATGTTGGCATTTCAAAAAAGCTGGATAAACTTGGCCAGTAATCCTCGCTTTGCAAGCTCAATTGCAGCGCTTAATGCTGCTGTAGTTGGCTTTTTGGCAGCTGCATTGTATTCGCCCATTTGGACTTCTGCCGTAAGCAATGTTTGGCATATTGCATTAGTGATTGCTGCATTTGCATGGCTACGTATGAAAAAGCCACCTATTTGGTGGCTATTATTATTGTTTATTGGTGTTGGCCTTGGACAGCATTATTGGGCACTTTAATGCTGGGCTTACCCGCCATATTCGCCCCGTCAGCTGGGCCTAATTGCCCACTGACACTTTGATAAGCGCGTAGCCCAAACACAGGTAATACGGCCAGTAAATGGTCCATAATTTCAGCTTGTAAGTGCTCGTACGATATCCAACGTTTGTCTTCACTGAAGCAGTAAAATTCAATCGGTAAGCCATGATTAAGCGGTTGTAGTTCACGCACCATAAGTGTGAGCGAGGTATTGATTTTACTGTGTTGTTTTAAGTAACCCTCTGCATAGCGACGAAATAGCCCTAAGTTCGACACCGGATCGGGAAGTGTGCCTAGTCGAATATATTCTTGCAGTGGTATAGCCGCTTCTATTTGCGCTTTAAAGTCATCATCAACTAAAAAGATGCTGTTCATATCAATGTTTAAAGAACGTTTAATACGTCGCCCACCAGATTCTTGCATACCGCGCCAATTTTTAAACGAACCGGCCACCAGCATATAAGTGGGTATAGTCGTTATGGTATTGTCCCAATTACGCACTTTTACGGTATTAAGTCCTAAATCAATTACTTCGCCATCGGCGCCGTAGTTATCTACTTGGATCCAGTCCCCATAGGTCACTAAACGATTAGCGGCAATTTGAATGCTGGCGACAAAACCTAATATGGTGTCTTTAAATACCAATAACGTTACTGCCGCTATGGCACCAAAACCAGAGAGAATATAAGTCGGCGATTTTTCAAGCACAATACTAACAATTAATATTGAACACACAATAAAGGTGATTAGCTTCACTACTTGAATTAGCCCTTGAATAGGCACTTCGCGGGCAAAGTCTAGTTGGTTATAAATAGCGCCAGCAATGCTCACTATGCTACTAATAATAAAACCTATATAAATAATTAATAATGCTTGGCCAATGGTTTTAAGGATCTCTTGAGCAATTGCATTAACCGGATAAACACTATCAAATGTGGCTAAAAAAAGTACACAACATAACAAGCAAGCAATTCGTTTATTCAGCTTAGTTAACATAGGTGTCAATGAACCAATACGCTCAGGAGAGAGTTTAGTCACCACCTTTTGAATACCCGGTAACATTAAGCGACGAGTAAATAAGTAAACAAATAATAATGAAAGAATGCCAATTGATGAGGCGGTGATGGCACTGAGAAAAAAAGCATCGGGGACTTTCTCAAACCAAGGAATAATTAGCTCCTGTAGGTGTGTTTTGCTCATGGTATTTCAATTTCCTTACTGGGTGTTAATTCAGTACTAGCTTGCTGAATATGAATAGCGCTTAATTGCTTATCTTTTACTGTCCATAAGTTATTTAAGTATTGCTGAAATTGGGCCCTGAATGCCTTATCGGTTTGGTAACTGCCAATCATCTGTGTATTTATTGGCATAACCTCAATAGTAATATGAATAGACTCCAACTCGCCTTTTAAAATATTACGACACACATGATCTGACTGACCGCTATACACTAAACTGGTGTTAAGCATAGCGTCAAACTGCTCGTTTAAAACCTCTAAGGCAAAAGCAGTTCCACCAGCCTTAGGCTTTAATAAATGCTGAAAAGGGCTTTGTTGATGCAGGTGCTTTTGCGCAGTAAAACGCGTACCTTCTACAAAGTTAACTATGGTTGTAGGATGATGACGAAAGTTACGGCAACTGCGCTTAGTACGCTCGACATCTAAGCCTTTTAAATTCGGATTTTTAGCCAATTGCGCTTTGGTCACTCGTTTCATAAAGGGCATACCCATCGCCCACGCACCAGTGCCAATAAATGGCACGTATTTAAGCTCATCTTTTAAAAAAAACTTAGGGGCTGGTAATGCATTTAACGAGCTTAATACCGCAATATCAAGCCAGCTAATATGATTACTGATTAGCAAATACCAACTGTTGGCATTCACCTCCCCACTAATATTAACTTTAATATCATTACAGCCTAGCCACAGCCCTAAGCGGTTACCTTTGCACCACCCTTTATACGCACTGTGTAATAATTTACTCACTACAGGTATGGGCAGCACTAATTTAACTAACCCTAGGGTAAGCACTAATGCGCCAAATATTATTAAATTAGCAAATAAAACACAGCCAACAATTAAGCCATTTAACCAATTAGGTAACCATTTTTTTAGCATAACTGTCAGCTCATTTTGTTATTTTTGTTTGAGATTAACCAACGTCTGGTTTTTTTCTTCCCACACGCGATTTAATTCACTTTGAAAGCGTACTCTAAAGTCAGGATCATTAGTGTAATCACCAATTAAGTCGTCACTAACGCCTTTTACTTCAACATGTACATCAATGTGTTTTACTTTACCGGCTGCAAAATCCATAAAGGTAGGAATGCCCTCAGGGTAATGAATAGTGACATTTACCACTTTAGAAATTTGCTCACCCATGGCTTGCATTACAAACGCCACACCACCCGCTTTCGGTTTAAGTAAGTGAGTAAACGGGCTATTTTGACGCGCATGCTTTTGCGCTGTAAACCGCGTCCCTTCAACAAAGTTAACCACACTGACTGGCATTTCTTTAAATTTTTCACAGGCTTTACGAGTGGTTTCTAAATCTTTACCACGCAACTTGGGGTTCTTTTTTAATTGGCTTTTACTAGTGCGGGTCATAAAAGGAAAGTCGAGTGCCCACCAACACAAACCTAAAACAGGCACGTAAATTAACTCTTTTTTCAAAAAGAAGTTTAAAAAAGGTATTTTTCGGTTAAACACCCGCTGTAACACTAAAATATCCACCCAGCTTTGGTGGTTAGCAATGACTAAGTACCAATCTTTTAATTTAAGCTCTTCAAGGCCAATAACATTAAGTTTTGTTGGCGTTAATAACGTTTGATTTAACGTGTTGAAGGTCACCCAAATAGAGGCACATTGCTTGGCCGTCCAGCTCATTAATTTTTGAAGTCCCTTAATTGGGATTAACTTAACGATGCCACAAATAAAAATAGGCACAAACCAAAAAAGAGTGTTTATTGTATAAAAGAAAATACTAAATACACTGCGAATAACTGACATTACTTCTATTCCTTTAAACATCGCGCAGCCACTAAGACCGCGCTTAACTATGCAACTAAATTAATCTTCAAAATAGGTGTAGCCCTCAAGCCCTGCATTGAGCTCGGCTAGGTACCCTTCTTTACAGTGTTCTGATACATCAAGTTTATTAATTTGAGTGGCAAAGTTATCAGCTAATAACTCGCTATCATAATCAACAAATTTTAATACATCCTTAACGCTGTCACCTTTAATGGCATTGGTTAATACATATCCTTGCTCATTAAGCTCAACATGGACTGAGTCGGTATCACCAAATAGGTTATGTAAGTCACCTAAAATCTCTTGGTATGCCCCCACCATAAACATGGCAATATGATACTGCTGACCTTGTGTATAT
Source organism: Pseudoalteromonas sp. APC 3694 (assembly GCF_030407565.1). Lineage (NCBI taxonomy): Bacteria > Pseudomonadati > Pseudomonadota > Gammaproteobacteria > Alteromonadales > Pseudoalteromonadaceae > Pseudoalteromonas > Pseudoalteromonas sp. APC 3694. Next base: position 18,926 of record NZ_JASDDE010000020.1, on the reverse strand, counting down.
TCAGGGATAGGTAAACTAGTTTCAATACCTGCACCTTCAACGTACTCACGTATTTGCCCGTCAGAATCACAAGTAATGTCTTGGATAATCGCGCGCTGAGTAAGCGGCTGCGTTAGATTTTCGATGGGCATGACCGGAAATAACTGCTGAATACCCCATACATCAGGTAATGACTGAAACAATGAAAAATTCACAAACAGTTTATCGGCTAGCTTTTCGTTTAAATCATCCAGCACTTCGCGATGAGCGCGTGCGTTAACGCTTAACGATGCACGAACTCGGTGTAAAATCGTAAAGTAAAGCTGCTCTATTTTCGCCCACTCTAGCATGCTCACTAAACCATGCACGTATTGATCGTGTGCTTCGCTAAATAAGTGCATAGCATCATGATATATTTCAAGTGCCATACGTGGGTTCAAACGTTGTAAGCATTGCCACATTTCATCTAGCACTAATGCGCTGTTTTCCAATGGCGGTTCTGGGTTTAAATGATTCGGTGCTTTTTCTACATCAATGACATCGGTGATCAACACTGCATGATGAGCCGTTAATGCACGGCCAGATTCTGTAATAATCGCAGGATGCTTTAAGTTATGCTGATCGCACACATCGGCAAATGCATTCACTACATTACGCGCGTATTCTTCGACTGTGTAGTTCATTGAGCAGGCACTACGTGAGCCTGAGCCTTCATAGTCAACGCCAAGCCCGCCACCCACATCAACCGTATTTAGCGGTACACCGTATTGAGTTAATTCAGCAAAATGGCGAGCACATTCGCGCAAGGCACGATGGATATCACGAATATTGGCGATTTGAGAACCAATATGAAAATGCACCATTTGCATTAAATGCAATTTGTTATGTTGCTTAAGTACTTCCACTGCACTGAGTACTTGCCCTGCGGTTAAACCAAACTTACCTTTTTCACCACCGGTATTTTGCCATTTACCTTTGCCAACCGAATTTAAGCGAATACGAATTCCAATAGCCGGGTCAATGCCTAAATTATCAATTTCTTCAAGCAATGTGGTTAGCTCTGAGAGTTTTTCAACCACAATTTTAACGCTGTGTCCCATTGCTTGACCAATACAGGCTAAACGTAAAAACTCACTGTCTTTGTAGCCGTTGCATACAATTGTAATAGGCTCTTTCGCCACCCCTAAAATGGCCATTAGTTCAGGCTTAGAACCGGCTTCAAGTCCCACTAAGCCACTTGGGTGAGCTAATAACTTACTCACAACAGAGCGCTGTTGGTTTACTTTGATAGGATAAACACAGGTGTATTTGCCGTTATATTCGCGGTTAGTGCGCGCTTGAGTGAAGGCATTGGTGAGCGTATCGACACGATTTTTTAAAATATCAGTAAAGCGCACCAGTACGGGCAATGTTAACCCTTGCTGCTTAAATTGCTCAGTAAGCTGACTTAAAGAAATGGCAGGTTTTGTTTGGTCGCCATCAGGATAGGCTATCAACTCACCTTGTGCGTTAATATCAAAATAACCATCGCTCCAATGAGCAACATTGTATGTAGCACGTGCTGTTTCTAAACCCCAAGTCATGGCAACTCTTCTTTATTAAATTAGGTGTAAAAGGGCATTTTAATACGTCACTATCTGCTAAGCTAACAAAAATTGAACTTTCCCCTCTTTATAGCTAACTTTATTCGCTAAAGAGAGTAAAATTTGATTGAGCAATAGGCCAAGCACTGGCAGAATTGCCTCCTTTTTTTCATACTCAACCAAAAGTGTAACAACAACTATGGCAAATTTAGATCAAAGTAAGTGGTTTACTGAAATTAGCGACCGAGATGGCAGCGCATTTTCATTACGTATTAACAAAAAGTTAGATGAAAAACAGTCTCCTTTTCAAAAAGTAGAAATGTTTGAAACCACAGACTTTGGTAATTTAATGATCATTGATGGTTGTACTATGGTAAGTAGCCGTGAAAACTTTTTTTACCACGAAATGATCAGCCACCCAGCATTACTGGCGCATCCAAACCCAAAAAACGTAGTTATTATTGGTGGCGGCGATTGCGGTACATTACGTGAAGTGCTCAAGCACCCAAGTGTAGAAACTGTTACACAAATAGATATTGACGAAGTGGTTACCCAAATGTCGTTAAAGTACTTCCCTGAGTTATGTGAATCAAATAACGACCCACGTGCTACTGTGATGTTTGACGATGGCATTAAATACATGCGCGAAGCAGCTGGTGAGTCTATTGATGTAGTAATTGTTGATGGTACTGATCCGGTAGGCCCAGGTGAAGGTTTATTTAACCATGCGTTTTATACTAGCTGTTTAAACGCACTTCGCCCTGGTGGAATACTGGTACAACAAAGTGAATCGCCATTAATGCATATGCCACTGTTGGTTGAAATGCGCGAAGCTATGCTAAGTGTTGGTTTTAACGATTTACAAACTCTTCCATTCCCACAACCTATTTACCCAAGTGGGTTATGGTCAGTGACGCTAGCTCGCAAATCTGAAGCATTTAATGGCTTTAGAGAAGACGGCGCAGCCATAATTGCTGAGCATAGTGAATACTACAATGGCGGCATTCATCACGGTGCACTCGCAACACCTAATTACATGAAACGCGCTTTTGATAAAAAATAATAAGTTTTAAATACAAAACAGGGCTCGCTAGAGCCTTTTTTTATGTGTTTAATTACATTGAATACGTTTGCAGTCATCTCGTAATAACCCCACCTTCACTTTATGCTCATAGTCTACAATTTGACATAAAGGACACACAATGAGATTACCTTTACTGCTAGTTGCTTTACTTTCAAGCAGCGCTTTTGCAAAAGAAGCCATGCTGGAATCGCCTGATCAAAAAATTAAAATCACCATATCTGATCAATCTTCATCTCCTTACTATTCTATTAGCTTTAATGGTAAACCTGTTATTACGCAGTCACATTTAGGTTTTAGATTTAAAAGCCAAGCGCCATTTGATGAAGGTTTTGTTATTAGTGAAGTAACTCGCTCACAAACCGATAGTCAATGGCAGCAACCTTGGGGAGAGCGTCAAACCGTTGTCGACAAGCACAATGAAATTGCCGTTACCTTTGATAAACCCGCACCCCACGGTGGCACATACACAGTGCGATTTAAAGCCTTTGATAGCGGTGTGGGATTTCGCTATGAAGTCCCTAAACAAGCCGGTTTTGAAAAAACAGAAATTACTAAAGAGCTGACCGAGTTTGCCATCGCCGGTGCCGATAAAGCCACTGCATGGTGGATACCTGCTCGCGGTTGGAATCGTTACGAATATGTCTACAACACCACAGCCTTACAAGATGCTGCACTCGCTCATACCCCTTTTACCTTTAAAAATGGTAACGGTGTACATGTCAGCATTCATGAAGCAGCTCTGGTAGATTATGCAGGGATGGTGCTTAACCAGCGTCGCCCAGGTACGTTTAGTGCCGATTTAACACCGTGGTCTGATGGCATTGCGGTCAAAAAGCACGGTGCATTTAATACACCTTGGCGCACCATTCAAATTGGCGAACGTGCGGTAGACTTAGTTAATTCAGATATTATTTTAAATCTAAATGAGCCAAATAAGCTCGGTGATGTATCGTGGGTTAAACCAGGCAAATACGTAGGTATTTGGTGGGGCATGCACATTAATGAGAATACTTGGGGTAGTGGCGAAAAACACGGTGCTACCACAAAAAATACTAAATACTACATGGACTTTGCCGCAAAATACGGCTTTGATGGTGTATTAGTTGAAGGTTGGAACACCGGTTGGGATGGCGACTGGTTTTTTAATGGCGATGTATTTAGCTTTACCCAAGCATATAATGACTTTGATATTGAGGAGCTTACCCGCTACGGTAAGCAAAAAGGGGTGCAGTTAATTGGACACCATGAAACCTCAGGTAACGTAACAAATTATCGTAATCAAATGGAAGACGCTTTTGCGCTTTACGAGCAATCAAATGTAAGCCAAATTAAAACCGGTTATGTGGCCGATGGTGGCAATATTAAACGCATTGATGAAAACGGCATTGCCCGTTTTGAGTGGCATGACGGCCAATTTATGGTTAATGAGTACTTATACAACGTTAAGCTAGCTGCAAAACATAAAATAAGTATTAATACTCATGAGCCAATAAAAGACACCGGCCTTCGCCGTACTTACCCTAACTGGATTGCCCGTGAAGGCGCCCGCGGCCAAGAATTTAACGCATGGGGCACACCACCAAACCCACCAGAACATATCCCAACGCTTGCGTTTACGCGAATGCTGGCAGGCCCTATGGACTTTACACCGGGTATTTTTGACATGAGTTTTAATGGCTTAGGTGGCGATACAAACCGTCCGCAAACAACACTTGCAAAGCAATTAGCACTTTATGTTGTAATGTACAGCCCAATTCAAATGGCGGCTGATTTACCTAAAAATTATTTAGCTAAGCCCGATGCTTTTCAATTTATTCAAGACGTACCGACCGATTGGCAACAAAGTATTGCGCTTGATGGTGAAGTAGGCGACTTTATTGTATTTGCACGTAAAGAACGTAAACGCGAGCAGTACACTGGTAATGACTGGTACTTAGGCGCTGTTACTGATGAAAACGCCCGCACCATTGAGGTTAAACTCGACTTCTTAGATAAAGATAAACAGTTTGAAGCGCAAATCTACAAAGATGGCGATAAGGCAGAGTGGAAAAACAACCCTTACGATTTAAAAATCGAAAAACGCACTGTTACCGCAAATGATAAACTCACACTAAAATTGGCCACCAGTGGTGGTACAGCCATTCGTTTTAAAGCACTATAAAATGGTTAAAGCTATCCGCATATAACGGCGGATAGCTTTATTTAGTTTTGATTAACCACTTTAACCGGTAAATATATTTGCGCACTTAAACCACCTTCAGGGCGATTAGAGAGCACAACCTTGCCATTATGCATGTCTATAATGCGTTTAATAATAGCTAAGCCTAAACCACTGCCTTCACTGCCTCGTGCAGCGTCACCTTGCTTAAATGGTTCGAACACTGATTCTAATTCACTCTCAGGAATACCTGGACCATTATCGTTAACCGCAATAACCACATATTTTTTATTGCTATTAAAATAACTTTGCACCTCAATATCCCCTTGCGAGTAACGCAGTGCATTTTCAATCATATTCGTCACTACTCGCTTAATAGCCACTGAGCTGATGGGAATATTACCTAGGTTAGGATTGCTTTCAAACGTGATAACACGTTGATGCTTTAATTCACTTTGCACGACTTCGGCTACCAACGCATTGATATCTTCATAGCTTTGTTCTTCACGTTTATGATGGCGTAAATATTCAATAAACTGATCAATAATGCCATTCATATCTTCAATGTCGTAAATAATACCTTCGCGTAAATAATCATCTTCATCAACCATCATTTCTGTGGCTAAGCGTATACGGGTAAGCGGTGTGCGTAAGTCGTGAGAGACACCGGCCATGAGTAATCGACGATCATTTTCAAGGGCGGCAATACCTCGCGACATTTGGTTAAAAGCCCGCGTTACCTCAATAACTTCACTTGAGCCTTGTTCTTGTAACTTAGTACTAAAATCACCAACGCCTACTTTTATTGCCGCTTGTTGCAGTGCTTTTAATGGTCGGTTCAAATGCCTTGCAAATAACCACCCGCCTAATACACTTAAAAAGCCTATACTGGATAAGTAAAAAGTTAAAAATTCAAGATTACTTTCTTTAAATCCGGTTAAGGGGACTTTAACCCAATAGCCCGGTGCTTGCGGGGCTTCCACCCAATAAATAAGTGGATCGGTTTGACTAATGCGTACCCGAGAAAACCCATTCAACTGCTCTGACATACTTCGCGATAGCCCCGAATACTCACGACTTTGCCCTAAGCCATTGCGCATCGCTTCACGCTGAGTCATCACCTCAATACCGGTTATTTCAAAAAACTTTTCTGAAACTTCATCGGTTACTTCAACACCATCTTCCCAGTCAATAAATACAGTTTTAATTTGCTTAGCGAGCATCAAATTAACTTGCTCAATGGTGGGTTTAACAACATATAAACTTACTGTGACGTAGGATACAATTTGGTTAATCAGCAACAAAGCTGCTACTAAAAAAACAGTTTGCCCAAACGCACTACGTGGAAACATCCCCATAATTATTACTTTTCACCATCAGGAACAAACACATAACCTAATCCCCATACAGTTTGAATATAACGCGGGTTAGCCGCATCCACTTCAATCATACGGCGAAGGCGTGACACTTGCACATCTATGCTACGCTCTAGCGCACTGTAGTCGCGACCTCTTGCCAAGTTCATTAATTTATCACGACTTAACGGCTCTCGAGGGTGAGATACCAACGCTTTTAATACGGCAAATTCACCACTTGTGAGCGATACGGTATTATCCCCTTCGCTCATTTCTCGTGTGGCTAAATTTAAAGTAAATTTACCAAACTCAATTAAATTCTCTTCTGCTGAAGGTGCCCCTGGCACTTCTTTTGATTGGCGACGTAAAATGGCTTTTATGCGCGCTAATAGCTCGCGAGGATTAAACGGTTTCGGAATATAATCGTCAGCGCCGAGTTCTAGGCCAATAATGCGGTCTACTTCATCGCCTTTGGCGGTCAGCATAACAATAGGAATTTGGTTTTCTTTTTGCCGTAAACGTCTGCAAATAGAAAGCCCATCTTCGCCGGGCAGCATTAAATCAAGCACCATTAAGTGAAAGTTTTCACGCTCAATAAGCCTATCCATTTGCTGTGAATCGGCGGCTGTTCTAACAATAAATCCTTGCTCTACTAAATAGCGCTCAAGCAAACTGCGCAAACGTTTATCGTCATCAACCACTAATACTTTTACTGTCTCTTGTCCCATAATCTGTTGCTTATTTTTATAATTTATTAATAGTTAATATAAATGAAAAACTTAATAATAAAAAACTAATTAAGTGCTTAGATTGTTACTGAACATTTCAAACCCATTGGTGGCTATTTTATCTCGACAAGCTGCCTTTATTTTAATACCGTGCCACACATGAAAATTAAACAAGAACACGGCGTGAAAACAAACTTAATTACTCGCGAAGGTTATTTACAACTTCAGCAAGAACATGACCATCTTTGGAATGTAAAACGTCCAGAAGTCACTAAAATTGTGAGTTGGGCTGCAAGCCTTGGTGATCGCTCTGAAAATGCAGACTATGCCATTAGAACCATTACAAACATACTAAATACTATAAGAGCTAAGCTTTTAAAGCTTCAAAAACTAGTATGCGTACTATTTTTCATACTATTCAAAACTATAACTTTTCAAACTAGCCGAGATTAAATAGTAAAAAATTGAGCGTAATTTTTTCTTCTTAAGACGCACAGCTAGCATCACTTAAATTGCATTAGGGTAGAAACCTCCACTGTTATTTTTAGTTACTTATATATGATTGTTACTCGTGTAAAAATCCTGTTGATAACTCTCAGGATATAGAATGCGCGGCATGTAATTGGATTGTCTGTAGTTATTGTGGGGCGTGTGGGTGTGGGTATACTGGTTATAAGCACGCCTAGCAGTAAGAAGAGCAAAAGTAATTTTTGCTCTTCTTACCTTTTTTTAAATTAATAATTATATCAGCCTCTTAAGAGTATAGTCGCTCACTTACCCCTCAGAGGCATCAAGTAAGCTTTTTCAATTGCTTACTGATAGCTATAGATAATTTAACTACCTTGCATACAAATACTTCTGAAAACCTATAAATGTGTCGCGTATCGCGGCTGGTGAGCCAAATTCAATGGCGGCGTCGTTAATGGTGTTGTATTTAAGCTCTACTAAGCTGCGCATTTTTTTTGGTGCCAGTTCTTGAACGCCGTCTTCAATGTATTTACTTAATATAAAGTTGATAAACTCTTGTTGTTTATAATCGCTAAACGCTGAGTTTATTTTAGGTTTAGCTTGTTGAGCTCGCTCGGTGCGTGTTTGCGCTTCTGCGGCATAGGCTACGTACGATAAAACATCGTATACATCGCTGTCTTGAGCATCAATTACTGCCTTCATGCTATCGAGTTTTTCGCTATCGTAACCCGCTTCGGTTAAATCTTCTAATAGCTTTTCGCGAGTGGTTGGGTCGCTCCAGATTTCTCGTAGTTGGTCTTCGTTTTCAAAAAAGCGCGGTAGGTCATCGAACATACGTTCAACAAACTCTTTAGCTGTAATGGGCTTGCCTTCAGCACTCCAGTACATTGCTGAGGATATATGCTTTATTTGTCGTGTACGGCCGTCTGAGAGCTTTATTTCGAGCTTTTCGCATACACATGGTCTTTCGCCACATTTTTCACAGCCTTCAGGCTCTGGCTTTTCACAAACACATGGTTTTTGTTCACACACTTTACACGGTTTCTTTTCACCGGCACCATCGCCGCCAGTGTCTTCACATTGGCACGGGGTTGTGCCGCACTCTGGGCATACTTCGCTGGGTATTGGTTCACCATCCCAAGCAGGATCAGCAAAGTTATGGTGCGCTTTTACAAAGTCGTAAATGGTAAAATAGTCTTTGCCATCGTAAGTGCGGGTGCCTCGGCCTATGATCTGCTTAAACTCAATCATATTATTACAAGGACGCATGAGCACAATGTTACGGACGTTACGCGCATCTACGCCTGTAGAAAGCTTGCGTGATGTGGTTAAAATTGTTGGAATGGTTTTTTCGTTATCACAAAAGGTTTTTAAATCGTTTTCACCCGCTACGCCATCGTTAGCGGTAACACGAACACAATAGTTAGTATTGGTAGTCCAGCCTTTTTTACTGCATACTGATTAATAAAATCGCGCACCATACCGGCATGAACTTGTGTTGCACAAAACACGATGGTTTTCTCTTTAGGATTAAAGCGATCCATCCAATAGTGTACACGGCGCTCTTCGCGCTTAGGTATGGTAATAATGCGGTTAAAGTCACCTTCTTTATACAGTTTACCAGGCTCAGGATCGCCTTTTACAACAACACCATCCCCTTCTATGTACTTGTACTCATCCATAGTGCCAACAATGGGTAATACTTTAAATGGCGTTAAAAAGCCATCGTTAATGCCTTCTTTCAGGGTATAGCTGTAAACGGGTTCGCCAAAGTAACCATAGGTATCGGCGTTATCGGTACGTTTTGGTGTGGCAGTTAAACCTAGCTGAACTGCTGGTTCAAAGTAATTAAGAATATCGCGCCAAGCACTTTCATCATTCGCGCCACCACGGTGACACTCATCAATAATAATTAAATCAAAAAAATCAGTCGGATATTGCTCGTAATACGGGTTTTCTGCCTTTTTAATTGGCGCATTTTCATCATCTTCTGTTGTGGCTTCTTTTAATTCGGTTTTAGGCCCACACATAAGCGTATGAAAGATTGTAAAAAATACGCTAGCATTTTTCGGCACACCGCCTCGTTTACGAACATCATCAGGGGTAATACGTACAATGGCATCTTCTCCAAATGAGCCGAAATCATTAAACGCTTGATTGGCTAAAATATTACGGTCAGCCAAAAACAAAATACGCGGGCGCTTTTTCGCAAGGCTAATGTCTTTTTGTGCAGTTAAACTCCAGCGGGTTTGAAATAACTTCCAAGCTGTTTGAAAACCAATACACGTTTTACCCGTACCGGTAGCAAGTGTAAGCAGTATGCGATTTTTTCCTTGAGCAATAGCTTCTAGCGCATTATGAATGGCATTTTCTTGATAATAACGCGGAGCCCAATCGCCTTTGGCTTCAAAAGGAATGGTAGAAAACGCATCACGCCAAGCGGTGGTAAAAGAGGCTTCTGGTGCATCGCCTTTTTGCTCAAAGGTTAACTCCCAAAGCGCTTGAGGAGACATATATTCATCTACCAGCGTCTCAATACCTGTGAGCATATCAATTTGGTAAATCTCATGGCCGTTGGTGGCATACGCAATACGGCATTGCAGACGCTTTGCGTAGTCTTTGGCTTGGCGCACTCCTTCGCTGTAAGTCAGGCTTTCTTTTTTTGCTTCTACTGCGGCAAGCTTACGGCCTTTGTACACCAGTACATAATCGCACGGCACTTTATTAGCGCGTTTGCCACCGGCCATAATTTGGCCAGGGCAGATAAGCTCACGGCGAATAAAGCTGTTATCAACTACCCCCCAACCCGCAGCGACTAATTTAGGGTCGATTAAATCCGCTCTAGTATCGGCTTCGTTACGCGTCCTTGCTTGTGACATTAGGCCACTGCTCCTTTGTTTGTATCAACCTCAAGCGTTTTCGTTAACTTACCTGAAAAGGCTTTTTGTAGAATGGATTTTTTAAGTTCGTCTAAAGAATCTAGTTTTTTCTGGTAAGTCAAAGCAACCTTTTCTGTCTCTTCTGAGAGAATATCTATTAGCTCAAGAATTTCAATTTGCTTCTCAATAGGTGGAAGAAGAATCGCAAAATTACTTAAATCTTTATTACTTAAGTTTGGCATAACCGCTCCGCCGGCAATTTTTTCTAAACGAGCCACACAACTAGCAGAGCGTAAATACCTAACCAAATAACCACTATCGCACCGACTGGATGATTTAATAAAAAAACTACCCGTCCCACAAAGAAAACCAGACTCTTGACTAGTAACTAAAGCACAGCGACCCATTTCGCCTCGTCGCCCTATAACCACATCACCCTTTTCCATAATGTAACTTGATAGGCGCTCAGCAGTTTCTTTAGAGACGGTTTTTCTATTATCAACCTCAATCCCCAACGCTGTTATATGAGCAGGGTTCACCAAGGGTATGCCATTTTCAATATAATCACTCTTATGAAGCAGTGAACCAAAGGGGCCAGTATATATCCCACCAGTGACCTCACCCAACGTTGATTCAACCCACCCACCACCACGCTGGCTAAACACTTGCTGCAAATAGCTTTCAAACAGTTCGCGGGCGTTTTTGAGGTTTTGCTCGGTCTTGGCGCGGGCCTGTTCTATATCGGCAAAGACTTGATCGAGAATGGCGACGATGCGTTTTTGTTCGGGGATAGGAGGAACAACAATCTCAATTTCCTTTAACTTTGCTTTATTAAGAGTTTTACCTTTAACCTTAATATCACTTCCAGCAGCAGCATCCCAATCAAAAAAAGTTAAATACCAAGAAAGGTAATTCTGATCAATTTTTTGTTTATCATGAATATAAAGAGCTGCTATTGCTTCATTTGTATATAAATCACGACCAGTAACCGCAAGTCTACCAAGCGATAATTTGAAGCTAACAATAAGCGTGCCTTTAGGTACTATCTTACAGAGTTCAGCACCTGCATTAGATATATACTCTTTGCTATCCAGCATTATGGACTTGTCAGATAATGGTAAATCTGCAATTGAAAGCCAGATATTATTGTTAACCTTGCTTTCATCCCAATAGCTTTTATTAGAACGAGAGGGCGTTTTTCCAAGCTCGATTCGACAAAGCTCACCTAGCTTGATTCTCTTCCACTCCATCACAACAACTCCTGAATCTTACCCAGAATCGCTTCACTCTCTTTATCCAACGCAATGATTTCTTTAATAATGGCTTGCGGTTCACGCTGTGGAGCTGCCTCGCGCATGTTCGGGTTTTTAACCGATAAATCCCAAGTTGTTTCGTCAATATCAGTTATCGCCAATGACCAAGACTTAGCACTGTCCTCAAAGCCTTTTTGCAACTCTACAAACTCTTTTAAGTCGCTGTCGTTAAGCGGATTGGTTTTACCCAAGCTACGGCCAGGGTCTAGCTGATAGAACCATGTTTTCTGTGTTGGTTCGCCTTTGGTAAAAAACAACACCACGGTTTTTACCCCAGCGCCTAAAAAGGTTTTTGCTGGGCAGTCGAGCACGGTGTGTAAGTTGCAGTTTTCTAATAGCTCTTTACGCAAGGCAATGGCGGCGTTATCGGTATTCGATAAGAAAGTGTTTTTAATAACAATAGCGGCACGGCCACCAGGCTTGAGCATTTTTATAAAGTGCTGCAAAAACAAGAAGGCAGTTTCACCGGTTTTAATCGGGAAGTTTTGCTGAACTTCTTTACGCTCTTTGCCACCAAATGGTGGGTTAGCTAATACAATATCGTGCTGGTTGCTTGGGGTAATGTCTTGTAGATTTTCGCCTAGGGTATTGGTGTGAATAACGTTAGGTGCTTCAATGCCATGCAAAATCATGTTCATAATAGCGATAACGTACGCTAACGACTTTTTCTCTTTGGCGTAAAAGGTGTGTTCTTGCAAAGTTTTTAAGTCACTGGTTGAAAGCTGCTTATTGCTTGCACCACCTTGGCGAAGGTAGTCGTAAGCTTCACACAAGAAGCCTGCCGAGCCTGCTGCACCATCGTATATGGTTTCGCCAATTTGTGGCTGTAATACGTCGATCATCGCACGGATTAATGGGCGAGGGGTGTAGTATTCGCCACCGTTGCGACCAGCGTTGCCCATGTTTTTAATTTTTACTTCGTACAGGTGTGAAAGCTCATGTTTTTCTTCTTGTGAGCGAAAACGTAATTCGTCTACTTTCTCTAGCGCGTCACGCAGTGAGTAGCCACTTTGAATTTTGTTTTTAATTTCGCTAAAGATCTCACCGATCTTATATTCAATGGTGTCAGGGCTTTTAGCACGAAGTTTAAAACCTTTAAGGTAAGGGAATAACTCGCCATCAACAAAATCCATTAAGTCGCTGCCAGTTAAGGCATTGTCGTGATCAAACTCACCATTAGCAGTTTTAGGCGCAGCCCATGAACTCCAGCGGTACTCTGCATCAATAATATATTGGTAGTCTTCTGCCATTAACTCGGCTTCTTGAGACTTGGTAAACTCTAAGTCATCAAGATATTTTAAAAATAGCATCCACGACGATTGCTCGGTGTAGTCTAGTTCACTAGAGCAGCCTGCGTCTTTATGGAAAATGTCGTCGATATTTTTAAAGGTTTGTTCAAACATGTAAATTAAGTCCTTATTAGCCAATGAGTTTAAGGTGATTTTTTTACTAAAAGCAACTCACTCGCTTATTTATATTCCTGAGGTAATAGTGATTAATATACCCTAATTAATTAAAAAATTAATAATATATTGGTACCAAGTAGTTTTTGGTTAATCTAGGTCAATTTTATACTTTTGCCTTGCCGGTAGTATCTCTTCAAACTCACAATTTAATGCGTTTACTAATTTATATAAGGTTTCGAGCTTAATATTAACATTGCCTCTTTCCATTTTTCCGTAATTACCGCGCTCTATACCGACATAGGCGGCAAACCCTTCTTGCGAATAGCCTGCTTCTTTGCGTTTTTCTCGTAGCTTTTCACCAAAATGTTTAACTAAATCACTCACCTGATTTTCCTCAAGGCAAAATGATTAGATTTTCATGTTGAGGGCTTAACTACCACGCCCTATAATACCCATTATTATAAGAAGTTTATTAGGATTTACTTTGAAATTTGACCCTCTCGTAGCTCAAATTATTGTTGCACCAAATTTTGATAACTTTACAACAAGCGATGTACGCTCGGCGTACTTAGCATTAAAAAGTGATTCTTCTTTAGTACCTACAGCAGTTAGGCGAAGTATATATGCCGAATTGGTCAAGCTTGTTAAAAAAGGCTGGCTGAAAAAGGTGGTATCAAATAAAAAAGGATTTACGCGATTCAATAAAACTGAGAGCTTTAACGTTGAGACAATTACTCACTTAGCTAGTGCCATACCTATTGCAACTACAGAAAAGGCGGATGATAAATACGCGCTGTTACTTAGTAAGTTAAATCATTACAAAGCCGAGCTATTATTGAATATGGGTGAATCTGAGGCATATAAAGAGCTTTATTTGGAGTCACCCGAATTAGTAGATGAACTTCAGCCCCAATATAACAAAGCCAGAGACAACAACACCAGAATACTTGGCAAAATTAGAGCAATTGAAGGCTTACTGAAGCAAAATGAAGCATTAGAGAAAATATGAAACTAAGACTATGGCAAGCCGAATGTATTAATTTAGCGCTTGCACAATATCAGAATGGAGATAGCCACTTTTTAGCTTTGGCAACTCCTGGGGCGGGTAAAACCTTAATGGCTTCGGAATTAGCTAACCAGTTATTAAAAAATAATATGGTCGATGTGATTATTTGTTTTTCACCGTCGTCTATTGTTTCTCAAGACTTTAAGGAAAGCTTACAGCTAAAAACGAATGAACGATTTGATGGGCTTATTGGCGCTAAAGGTAGAGCTTTAACCTATCAAAGCTTACAGTATTTAGATGTGCACTTTTGGCAGCTATTTGAACGGTATCGTGTTTTTGTAATATTTGATGAAATTCATCATTGCGCTGGCTCTAATATTGACAATGCCAATGCATGGGGTGAGCAGATAATTCTTAACATTCAAAATAAAGCACAATACACATTAGCCTTAACAGGCACCCCTTGGCGATCTGACGCTGCTCCTATTGTTCTTTCATCATATCAACAGCCTAACAATAAAATAGCGTGTGACTACGTTTACGGGCTTTCTGAGGCTATTGGAGATAATGTTTGTCGGGTTCCACAAATAGTAGCTGTTGATAATAGCCGTATTACAGTTGTGGATGACGCTGAAACCAAGACATTTAACAGCTTTAAAGCGTTATTAACCGACTCTGGCGTTTCTTATCAAGAAGTTATTGAAAATGAAGCGGTAATAAAATACATGGTTTCTTCAGCTCAAAAAAAGCTTACTTCAATCAGATTGAAAAACCCCGATGCAGCAGGATTAATTGTTGCATCGTCTGTTGAGCATGCCCATCAAATCTCTATGTTAATGCGAACTCACTTTGACGAGGATAGCACTGTTGTAACCTACCGAGAAAATGAACCTACAAGTATTATTCAGCAGTTTAGGTATGCACAAACTAAGTGGATTATTTCTGTTGGTATGATTAGCGAAGGTACAAACATCCCTCGTTTGCAGGTTTGCTGCCACCTTACAAACATAAAAACAGAAATGCATTTTAGGCAAATATTGGGCCGTATTCTGAGGGTAACAAACTCTAAAAACCAAGAAGCTATTATGTACATGCCCGCCGAAACTAAGCTTTTAGAGTATGCGTATAGAGTTAAACAAGATGTTCCATTTGAAGCTGATGTAGTTAAATTTGAAAAGATTGAAACTCCTGCTGGAGAAAACACCGCAGATACAGACTCAAGCGATATTACTTTTAATAAACAAAGTAAAAAACCTTCCAAAGCTCAGTTTGATTTTGATAACTTTGCTGACTTTTTTGATCAGCCAGTTATGAGCAATAGGCCTGAAGCGACAGAGGAGCATTTTTTAACCGGTGCTTATGAACGAATAATTAATATATCAGGCCGCTTTCAGCAAGAGGCTATTGCTTTAGGGTTAAGTGAATTGCGGTAAATACGCTAGAATTTACCTCAAGTAGATCTCTACAGACAACATCGATTTCAGTTACACGAGGAAATATAACTAAATTTAAGGTGTTGCTATGTATAGCTTCTCTGAAATTCATAAAAAAATAGACTTTATAGAGATTTTAACCAATAGAAAGATCAGTGAAAAATCAAGTTACCTAGAGCAAATTAACTTTATACATCAAAGTGTAAATATAAAAAATGCTGAGCGTTTAAGGATAGAGTTAGGTTGGGGTATACGAGCATTTTCTTCAGCTATTAGAACCAGCAATAGCTCATATGTACGCTATAAAAAAGAATTAAAGCCTTTAAATACCACTTTAAGTGAAAATGCATTTGAACTTGCAAAAGCCTGGAGCCTGTAACGGATTCTGTGTAACTGCCCGTTTTTACATTTTAAATATGCTTGCTGAGTCGTTCCTCAAATTCGACTCTAAAAAACCTTTAACATTTATAGGCATTATAGCTGGCCGTGAATTAATTAAAAATACTGTAAACAGACTCAAGTATGGCTATAACGCCTAAAAATAAAGTGCCTTAGGGCGTAAGCTGGTTGCAATATCTGAAGCCAAGATCTGTACCTTTGGTTAATTTACCAAGAGATTATCACTTTAGAGATTAATAAGTTGATTTGAGGTTATTAATGGCTCAATTTTCTCTGATAGTCGCATTTGTGCCATGAGCAGTCATTCATGATCAACTCGTTTCTGCCCCAAAACGTGTTAAAGCAATTATTCTATAGGTCGGCTTTGAGCGATAACCGGACACTGAAAAAGTTAAATTTATTCCTGTGTTTTAAGTAGAAATCTAATTTTGTCCAATAACATTATTAAACGCCGTTTTGGGGCAAAATAACATGCTTAATTCCTAGCTGTTTTAATTACTTGTTTACAAAGGTAATTATTGGTGAAATTATCAGGGTATGTAATATACGCCGTTTCGGTGTGTTATAAACCACCAAAATGGTGTTCAATAAGCTGTTAGCTGTTTTGCTATGTTCTAGGCTTTTTTCAAATAAAAACATCGACTTTCTTTTTGTCGGTTAACAATAAAGCAGCCTTTTCTTGATATAAATCAAAAGTATCGTCTGATATAAATTTATCAAACGTATTAATTATTTCTTTCATGTAAGAGGCTCTTACTTGATAAGTCTGACGTTCAGGATATTCTTTAGCAAGTCCATCTAATTTCTCTGAACTATTAGAAAAATACTCCATAACATTAATTTTTTTATCAGGATCTACATCCCCTCCACCATAAGAAAGGATCCTAAGTTTAGACTCTAAACTATTCATATCTTCTCTTTTTTTGGATATTATGGGGTTTCCTGACTTACCTAATCTAACTGGTTCATCACTATCGTATTTTTGTGTGTATTCTCGTTCCATTTCATTCACATTTTTAACAATACTATGAAGTTCTTTTATACTCATATTAGAAAAGTTGAGCTCTTCTTTTTTAAATACTTTTTCATATGCACTTCCCTCAATTAATGATGAATCAAAAGCATTATTGTCTTTTTTTTCTTTAACTTTAGGATCAAGGTGAGTTGTGTTTATATTAATTTTTAAGCCACTTTCGCTTGTTTTAGTAGAAAAGCTTTTTATTTTTTCATCATCACTGTTTGTAAAAATAGATATTTTACTTTCAAATAGAGTAGGTAGTAGATTGGTGCTGATTTTCATAAAAATCCTTTTTCATATGTCGTTTTCTTTTATCGACATAATTTTATAAAACTTAAGCTTTTATTTTAGATTGTTTTCTATTAACGACTCATAGGGCTGAGTCGTTAATAGAAAGTTTAACTAGCCACCAGATCTTACTTCATAAGTAATTCCACCATAAGTAGATCCAGTTGTTGTTTTATTTTCAACTTCCCAATAATAAGTGCCTGCATTAAAGATAGAAGTGGAAACTGCTACGCTATATCCGCCAGCAACTCTATCTCCATTGCTATCAACCAAAGTCACTTTGAAATCATGTCCGTCATAGTTTCTTAAAATTGCAAAACCGTATCTACGGCAATTACCACCATCATAAGTAAAGCTTGCAATAGTTCGAGTCTGCTCCAATTTAAGACTAGTGTATCTAGTGTAAATTGTAGGGCTACAACGTTCATATTCACTGGTTGTTTGCTCATTTTTAGCTGCTTCTTCAAAATCAAGAATAGAATTCAATGATGCAACTTGATCATGTTGCTCTTGTACTTGAATCGAAGATGACTCTGTAACCGAAGTATCAGCACTGATTGCATTGAAAGAATTCTTTCTTAATGGGTGGCCAAAATCACTGTACCACTACAGGATGCGTCTTTAATGACGCGCATGAAAGAGCTTGAAGATGAAAACCGCCGTTTAAAGAAAATGTATGCTGAAGAGCGGCTCAAATCTGAGGTCATTCAAGAGGCTATGGCAAAAAAGTGGTAACGGCTTCTGAGCGTAAAGTATTGGCACATGAAGTCGTTAGCACAAATAAAATGAGTATTGCCTTAGCTTGCCGTACTTTTATGATAAGTGAAACGTGTTATCGCTATACACCGATATTAAGAAATGAAAATCTAAAAATAGCAGAGCTGTTACTCGATTTGACTGAGTCAAAGCGAAGCTGGGGTTTTGGATTATGTTTTTTATATTTGCGTAATGTAAAAAAGCACAAGTGGAATCACAAGCAAGTTTACCGCATTTACCGTGATCTTGAGTTAAATTTGCGGATCAAGCCAAGGAAACGCTTAAATAGAGATAAGCCTGAGCCATTGGCAGTACCAGAAACCATCAATGAATGTTGGTCAATGGATTTTATGCATGACCAATTAGCGGATGGCAGAGCGTGTCGATTGTTTAATGTCATTGATGACTTTAATCGTGAAGGGCTGACTATTGACGCTGATTTATCACTGCCTGCTGAACGTGTGATCCGCTCGTTAAATCAAATTATAGAGTGGCGTGGTAAACCCAAAGCTATCAGATGTGATAATGGCCCTGAATATATTAGCAAGCAACTAGCGCAATGGGCGTTAAATAATGATATCGAATTACGGTTTATTCAACCCGGTAACCCGCAGCAAAATGCCTATATAGAGCGCTTCAACCGAACGGTTCGTTACGACTGGCTGAGTCATTATATTTATAGTGATATTAGTGAGTTACAAGACATAGCGACTGATTGGCTATGGACTTATAATAATGAACGCCCTAACATGGGGTTAGGTGGTATAACACCAATACAAAAGCTGGAAAAATTAAACAACGGAAATTCTACTGCCAGCCTCCATTAAAAATGGGGGGATTACCCGACGAATCTTTAATTATACCTTATCAAACGTTTGTCATCGCATTGGCTAAACAGATGTTGGTATTAATTAACAATATTCGAGAGTATGACTCACAAATAAACTCAATTTTTACCAGTATGGATGACGCCTCAATATTTACTTCACTTCCCGGCACAGGCCCTTGCCTTGCTCCTTGCATATTCCGGAGCATCGTGAACAGTGATTCCGGCCCATCGTGAACACCCGTTC
>NZ_JASDDE010000019.1:0-64853 GCF_030407565.1 Pseudoalteromonas sp. APC 3694 | reverse complement strand
CGATTGTACCAACGTTTACGTGCGGTTTTACGCGTTCAAACTTTTCTTTTGCCATCTTAAAAAATTCCTAATAAAGAAATTAAAGCCTGACTCAGTATTGAGCCAGACAAGCTAAAATCATATAACAGCGCGAGCTGAAATTATTGTATCTGCAACCTGTTTAGAGGCTTCAGCGTACTTCAAAAACTCCATAGAGTATGAGGCACGGCCCTGTGTTGCAGATCGTAAAGCAGTCGCATAACCAAACATTTCAGATAACGGAACCTGAGCATTAATTTGCTTAAGTCCACCAAGTGCATCTTCCATGCCTTCGATCATGCCGCGACGACGGTTTAGGTCGCCAACTACATCACCCATGTTTGCTTCAGGAGTGAGTACTTCAACCTTCATTACTGGCTCTAATAAAGCAGGGTTTGCATCTAGCGCACCTTGCTTCATAGCGAGTGAACCTGCTATTTTAAATGCCATTTCATTCGAATCTACATCATGGAATGAACCATCATATAAAGTCGCTTTCACGCCAAGTAATGGGTAGCCTGCCAGTACACCTTGAGCCATTTGCTCTTGGATACCTTTGTCTACCGCAGGGATGTATTCTTTCGGAACTGACCCACCTACGGTTTCGTTAACGAACTCGTAAATTGGGGCTTCATCATCCGAAATATCCATCGGTTCAAGTTTAAGCCAGACGTGACCATATTGACCACGACCACCTGATTGACGTATAAACTTCCCTTCAACTTCAACAGTTGAACGAATAGCTTCTCGGTATGCAACCTGCGGCTTACCAACGTTACATTCAACACTGAATTCACGTTTCATACGGTCGACAATGATATCAAGGTGAAGTTCACCCATGCCAGAGATAATCGTCTGGCCTGATTCTTCGTCAGTTTGTACGCGGAAAGATGGATCTTCTGCCGCTAGTTTACCTAGCGCGATACCCATTTTATCCTGGTCAGCGATTGTGCGAGGCTCAACCGCAACAGAGATAACTGGTTCTGGGAACTCCATACGCTCAAGCGTAATAATAGAGTGCGGATCACACAGTGTTTCACCTGTTGTTACGTCTTTGAGACCAATAGCCGCCGCGATGTCGCCTGCGTGGACTTCTTTGATCTCTTCACGTGAGTTTGAATGCATCTGAACGATACGACCAAGACGCTCACGCTTACTTTTTACTGGGTTATATACCGCGTCACCCTGTTTAACAGTACCAGAGTAAACACGGAAAAAGGTTAAAGTGCCAACAAACGGGTCTGTTGCAATCTTGAATGCAAGAGCAGCAAACGGCGCTTTATCATCAGCAGGACGCTCTTCCTCAGTACCATTTTCTAAGATACCTTGGATTTGTTTCACTTGTGTTGGTGATGGCATATATTCAACAACGCAATCAAGCACAGCTTGAACACCTTTGTTTTTAAATGCACTACCACACGTCATGGGAACAATTTCGTTCGCTAATGTGCGTTGACGCAAAGCATTTTTAATTTCTGCTTCGCTTAACTCTTCACCTTCTAAGTATTTATCCATTAGTTCTTCAGAGGCTTCAGCAGCGCTTTCAACTAAATGAGAGCGCCATTCTTCGGCTAATTCCTGAAGTTCTGCCGGTATTGCCTCATAAGAGAAAGTCATACCCTGGTCTTTATCATTCCAGTTAATGGCTTTCATTTTAATAAGGTCAATAACACCTTTAAAGTCGTCTTCAGCGCCAATAGGCAGCTGGACTGGAACAGGCGTTGCTCCAAGACGAGATTTCACCTGACTTACAACCGTTAAAAAGTCAGCGCCCGTGCGATCCATTTTATTTACGAAGATCATTCTCGGAACTTCGTATTTGTTCGCTTGACGCCAAACTGTCTCAGTTTGCGGCTGTACACCCGATGAAGCACAAAGAACAACTACCGCACCATCTAGTACACGTAAAGAACGCTCTACTTCGATAGTGAAATCTACGTGTCCTGGGGTATCAATAATATTGATGCGATGGTCGTCAAATTGCGCGTCCATCCCTTTCCAGAAACACGTTGTTGCAGCAGAAGTGATTGTGATACCACGCTCTTGTTCCTGCTCCATCCAATCCATAGTTGCAGCGCCATCATGCACTTCACCGATCTTATGAGAAAGACCTGTGTAGAACAGAACACGTTCTGTTGTGGTGGTTTTGCCTGCATCTACGTGAGCACAAATACCGATATTGCGGTAACGCTCAAGTGGAGTTGTACGTGCCATAAAATCCTCTTAAAGGTTAAGGACAGATTACCAACGGTAATGAGCGAATGCTTTATTCGCTTCAGCCATACGGTGAACGTCTTCACGTTTCTTAACCGCAGTGCCTTTGTTGTCAGCAGCGTCAACGATTTCTTGAGCTAAACGTAAGCCCATAGATTTTTCGCCACGCTTACGTGCAGCGTCTACTAACCAACGCATACCTAATGCGTTGCGACGTACTGGACGTACTTCAACTGGTACTTGATAAGTTGAACCACCAACACGGCGAGATTTAACCTCTACCTGTGGACGGATGTTATCAAGTGCAGTTTCAAAGATTTCTAGGTGCGACTTGCCTGATTTCTCAGCAGCCACGTCTAGCGCACCATAAACGATTTTTTCAGCAGTAGATTTCTTGCCGTCTAACATTACGATGTTAACGAACTTAGCAAGAAGTTCCGATCCGAACTTAGGATCTGGAAGAATTTTACGTTGACCTATTACGCGTCTTCTAGGCATTTTGTATCTCCGGTTTATTCAGGTTTGCTCTTTCGAGTCAATCACCCAAAACAATAATTAATAATATTTAGTGCTTGGCCTTACTAACGGAAAACAATTAGCCTTTAGGGCGTTTTGCACCGTATTTAGAACGAGCTTGACGACGGTCGCTTACGCCTGCACAGTCAAGTGCACCACGTACAGTGTGGAAACGCACACCTGGTAAATCTTTAACACGACCACCACGGATTAGGATTACACTGTGCTCTTGAAGGTTATGACCTTCACCACCGATGTATGAAGTTACTTCGAAACCGTTAGTTAAACGTACACGAGCTACTTTACGTAACGCCGAGTTTGGTTTCTTAGGTGTAGTTGTATATACGCGAGTACATACACCACGCTTTTGCGGACACGCTTTAAGCGCAGCTGAGTTACTTTTAGTAACCTTGCTACGACGTGGCTTACGCACTAGCTGGTTAATAGTTGCCATTTAAATAGCTCCTGAAATTAAAATTACTACTGAAAAAAATAAAAAATCCGCCCTTGTTTTACAAGCATGTATTAAACGTGCAAGTAAATGGGTGGCGGAATTTTAATGAGCAAAGATTGACCTGTCAACCTAAACCGCTCGCAAGGCAGTAGATAACTACCTTGTGAAACTCTAATCTATTGATTAGATTCGGTTTATTGATTTCCAGATAAATCCGCGTTTAAGGCATCAGTGAGTGCTTGAGTTGCCTCTTCCGCACTTACCGTTTGCTCTTCAACAACGTCTTTTTGCTTACGACGAGCCATACGCTCTTGATGATACGCAAAACCGGTACCGGCTGGGATCAATCGACCCACAATTACGTTTTCTTTCAGACCGCGTAGTTCATCGCTCTTACCATTTACAGCGGCTTCTGTTAGGACACGAGTTGTCTCCTGGAACGAGGCTGCTGAGATGAAAGATTCTGTCGCTAGTGATGCTTTTGTGATACCCATTAACTGGATTTCAAACTTAGCTGGGATCTTACCTTGAGCTTCAAGGTCGCGGTTTGCGATATTAACGCGTGCCACTTCAATTTGCTCACCGGCTAAGAACTCAGTATCACCACCGTCTAGAATGATACATTTACGTAGCATTTGACGAATAATAGTTTCAATGTGCTTATCATTGATCTTAACGCCCTGCAAACGATAAACCTCTTGCACTTCGTTAACAATGTAATTAGCAACATGAGTCACACCACGAAGGCGTAAGATGTCATGCGGTGATTCTGGACCATCGGCGATAACTTCACCTTTAGACACTTGTTCACCTTCAAACACGTTAAGCTGACGCCACTTAGGAATCATTTCTTCGTAATGATCGCCTTCAGCTGGTGTAATAACTAAACGTTTCTTACCTTTAGTCTCTTTACCGAAGCTAATAGTACCGGTGATTTCTGCAAGGATTGCAGGATCTTTTGGTTTACGTGCTTCAAATAAGTCGGCTACGCGTGGTAGACCACCCGTGATATCACGAGTTTTCGAACCTTCTTGCGGAATACGTGCTAATACGTCACCTGGGTTTGCAGTCGCGCCGTCTGTTACTTCAATCGTAGTGAATGAAGGAAGACGCGTTTCTTGCAATCCACGCTCATCACTTTCAATGATAAGCTTTGGCTCTTTCGCATTCGCTTTAGCAAGATCTTTAACAACTACACGAGTTAAACCCGTTAGTTCGTCAGTCTGTGCTTCAGTGTTTGAATCATCGATATCGCTGAACGATACTTTTGATTTATGCTCAAGAACGATTGGGTGACTATGCGGGTCCCAAGTAGCAACGATGTCGTTACCTTGAACTTCTGCATTGTCATGCACTGTTAATACCGCACCGTAAGGTACTTTATAACGCTCTTTCTCACGACCATAGCTATCAATGATAGTGATCTCGGTAGAACGAGAGGTAATAACAATCTTACCGTCTGTATTTAATACATATTTAGCGTTGTGAAGTTTTAATGTACCGTTTGTTTTAACTTGTACATTATTCTCAGCAGACGCTCTTGATGCCGCACCACCGATGTGAAAAGTACGCATTGTAAGCTGTGTACCCGGCTCACCGATTGATTGAGCTGCGATAACACCTACTGATTCACCCGCGTTGATGATATGACCACGTGCAAGGTCACGACCATAACACTTAGCACATACACCAAAGTCGTTATCACAGGTGATAACTGAACGTACACGCACTTCATCTACTGAGTGCTCTTCTAAAAGGTCACACAGTTTTTCGTCAAGCATGATGTTACGTTCAACAAGTACTGTATTAGTACCTGGTATTACAACATCTTCAGCAACAACACGACCTAGTACACGTTCGCGAAGTGCTTCTACAACGTCACCACCTTCAATTAGCGGTTTCATTGTTAAGCCATCTTCTGTGCCACAATCGTCTTCGTTGATTACCAAATCTTGTGCAACGTCTACTAGACGACGCGTTAGGTAACCCGAGTTTGCTGTTTTCAGTGCAGTATCGGCAAGACCTTTACGCGCACCGTGCGTTGAGATGAAGTACTGAAGTACGTTTAGACCTTCACGGAAGTTAGCCGTGATTGGCGTCTCGATGATTGAACCATCTGGACGTGCCATTAGACCACGCATACCTGCTAGCTGACGGATCTGAGCGGCACTACCACGAGCACCTGAGTCGGCCATCATAAACACTGAGTTAAATGACGGTTGCTCTTCTTCTTCACCTTGCGCATTCACTACGGTGTCTTTTGACAAGTTCGCCATCATTTCACGTGATAAGTTTTCATTTACACGTGACCAGATATCGATAACTTTGTTGTACTTTTCACCAGCCGTAACAAGACCCGATTGGAACTGTTGGTTGATTTCAGTTACTTCAGCTTCAGCTGATTCAATGATTGATGCTTTCACTGGTGGGATAACTAAGTCATCGATACCAATTGAAACACCTGACTTCATTGCGTAGTGGAAACCGGTGTACATAACTTGGTCAGCAAACACAACAGTGTCTTTTAAACCAAGACGACGGTAACACTCATTTAATAAGCTAGAAATTTGCTTTTTACCTAGGGCTTGGTTGATTGACTCAAACGGCATACCTTTAGGTAAAATAAGAGACAGAATTGCACGACCCACTGTAGTATCAATGATAGTAATTGTATCTTCTACAACACCATCTTCATTAGCTACTGATTGGCTAATACGTACTTTCACTTTTGCGTGAAGGTCGGCATTACCACTACGGTATGCTTTTTCTGCTTCTTTTGGATCTTTAAATACGGTGCCTTCGCCTTTCGCGTTAATGCGGTCACGCGTCATGTAATAAAGACCTAATACAACGTCCTGTGAAGGTACGATGATTGGCTCACCATTAGCAGGCGATAAGATGTTGTTTGTAGACATCATTAACGCACGAGCTTCTAGCTGCGCTTCAATTGTTAGCGGTACGTGTACCGCCATTTGGTCACCATCGAAGTCGGCGTTGTAAGCCGCACATACTAATGGATGCAAATGAATCGCTTTACCTTCGATAAGCACAGGTTCAAACGCTTGGATACCCAAACGGTGAAGTGTTGGTGCACGGTTAAGTAATACTGGATGTTCACGAATTACTTCATCTAGTACATCCCATACTTCCGCTACTTCACGCTCAACCATCTTTTTAGCTGCTTTGATTGTCGTAGCCATGCCGCGACGTTCTAATTTGCCATAGATGAATGGTTTGAAAAGCTCTAATGCCATCTTCTTAGGAAGACCACACTGATGAAGCTTAAGTGTAGGACCAACCGTGATTACAGAACGGCCAGAATAATCTACACGCTTACCAAGTAAGTTCTGACGGAAACGACCTTGCTTACCTTTGATCATATCAGCAAGCGATTTAAGTGGACGCTTGTTAGAACCTGTAATTGCACGACCACGACGACCGTTATCAAGTAGCGCATCAACCGCTTCTTGTAACATACGTTTTTCGTTGCGTACGATAATATCTGGTGCAGCTAAATCTAGTAGACGCTTAAGACGGTTATTACGGTTAATAACACGACGGTAAAGGTCATTTAGATCAGATGTCGCAAAGCGGCCACCGTCTAGTGGTACTAATGGACGTAAGTCAGGTGGCAATACTGGAAGTACTGTCATGATCATCCACTCAGGGTTATTACCTGATTGGTGGAACGATTCCATTAACTTAAGACGTTTAGTGATCTTTTTACGCTTAGTTTCAGAGTTAATTGTTGGTAACTCTTCACGCATCTCTGCAATTAATTGAGCAAGATCGAGTTCACGAAGCAAGTCTAATACTGCTTCAGCACCCATCTTCGCTTCAAACTCATCGCCGTGCTCTTCAAGTGCATCTAGGTATTCTTCTTCACCTAATAGCTGACCACGCTCAAGCGTTGTCATACCAGGCTCAGTTACTACGAATGATTCGAAGTAAAGAACACGTTCAATATCACGAAGCGTCATATCAAGCATTAAGCCGATACGTGACGGTAATGATTTTAAAAACCATATATGCGCAACTGGACTTGCCAGTTCTATATGACCCATACGGTCACGACGCACTTTAGTGAGTGTTACTTCAACGCCACACTTTTCACAGATCACACCACGGTGTTTAAGGCGTTTATATTTACCACATAAACACTCATAATCTTTCACTGGGCCGAAAATACGGGCACAGAATAAGCCATCGCGCTCAGGCTTGAAAGTACGGTAGTTAATAGTCTCAGGTTTCTTTACTTCACCGTATGACCATGAACGAACCATGTCTGGTGAAGCAAGACCAATGCGAATTGCATCGAATTCTTCGGTCTTATTTTGTTGCTTCAGAAACTTAAGTAAGTCTTTCACCTTAGCTCTCCTGTCGGAGTTAATCTTGAGGACGGATGTTCTCGTCCCTACATTCTATTCAGCCATAACAGATGCTGCAGCGTTCACTGCAGCATCTAATTGGCTTAATTTTCTTCCAACTCGATGTTGATACCCAGTGAGCGGATTTCTTTCAACAATACGTTGAACGATTCTGGCATGCCTGGTTCCATTTTATGGTTACCATCAACGATGTTTTTATACATCTTAGTACGACCGTTCACGTCATCCGATTTCACTGTTAGCATTTCTTGTAGAGTGTAAGCAGCACCGTAAGCTTCAAGTGCCCATACTTCCATCTCACCAAAACGCTGGCCACCGAACTGTGCTTTACCACCCAGCGGCTGCTGAGTAACAAGGCTGTAAGAACCAGTAGAACGCGCGTGCATCTTATCGTCAACCAAGTGGTTAAGTTTAAGCATGTACATGTAACCTACAGTTACTTGACGTTCAAACTGATCGCCAGTACGGCCATCATAAAGTGTAACCTGACCACTTCTAGGGTAGCCGCCTAGCTCTAGCATATCTTTGATTTCGTCTTCTTTCGCGCCATCAAATGCAGGAGTAGCAATCGGTAAACCACCTTTCAAGTTTTCAGCTAAACGACGAATTTCGTCATCAGAGAAACTAGCGATATCCACAACCTGACGAGATTCACCGATCTCATAAGCTTGTTTGATGAATTCACGTAGCTCATGAAGCTCGCGTTGCTCTTTCATCATTTCTTCTAAGCGCTCACCAATACCGCGTGCAGCTAGACCCATATGTGTTTCAAGGATCTGACCGATGTTCATTCGCGATGGTACACCTAGTGGATTTAGTACGATATCTACCGTACGACCTTTGTCATCGTATGGCATATCTTCTACTGGTACGATAGTCGAGATAACACCTTTGTTACCGTGACGACCCGCCATTTTATCACCCGGTTGGATACGACGTTTAACAGCTAAGTATACTTTAACAATTTTAAGTACACCTGGTGCTAAGTCGTCACCTTGGGTAATTTTACGACGTTTGTTTTCAAACTTCTTATCGTATTCAGCTTTAAGCTCATCGTACTGTGCAGCTAGTTGCTCAAGTTCAGCTTGCTTGTCTTCTTCAGCAAGACTTTGAGTTAGTAACTTTTCAGCATTCAGTGACGTTAAGTTGTCTTCATCGAAGCCAGCTGCCACAAGTAACTTGCGAGCACGCTCTAAAACACCAGCTTCTAGAATACGGAACTCTTCGTTGAAGTCTTTCTTCGCTTCGCGAAGCTGCATGTCTTCAACTTCTAACGCACGTTTATCTTTTTCAACACCATCACGGGTGAAAACTTGTACGTCAATTACAGTACCAGTTACAGAGTTTGGTACACGTAAAGAGCTGTCTTTAACGTCAGACGCTTTTTCACCGAAGATAGCACGTAGTAGCTTTTCTTCTGGTGTTAATTGCGTCTCGCCTTTCGGAGTCACTTTACCTACTAGGATATCGCCGCCTTTAACTTCAGCACCAATATATACAACACCTGATTCATCAAGCTTGCCTAGTGCAGATTCACCCACGTTCGGGATATCTGCTGTGATCTCTTCTGAGCCTAATTTAGTATCACGGGCGATACACTGTAGTTCTTGAATGTGGATAGTCGTTAGACGATCTTCTTCAACTACGCGCTCTGATAGTAAGATTGAATCCTCGAAGTTGTAACCGTTCCATGGCATGAATGCCACACGAAGGTTTTGACCAAGGGCTAAGTCACCTAAGTCAGTCGAAGGACCATCTGCTAACACATCGCCACGAGTAACCGGTTCACCAACCATACAAGTCGGCTTTTGGTTAATACATGTATTTTGGTTAGAACGTGTGTACTTGGTTAAGTTGTAGATGTCGATACCCGCTTCACCAGGGATGCGCTCTTCTTCATGTACATTAACAACGATGCGACTTGCGTCGGCATACATTACTTCACCACCACGTTTAGCAACAATCGTTACACCAGAATCTTTTGCTAGTGTTAACTCAATACCTGTACCTACTAACGGTTTGTCCGCTTTCAATGTTGGTACTGCTTGACGTTGCATGTTTGAACCCATCAATGCACGGTTAGCATCATCGTGTTCTAGGAACGGGATAAGTGCTGCCGCTACAGAGATCACCTGTTGTGGTGATACATCCATATATTGCTGGTCCATGCGACCCATAAAGGTTGATTCACCTTTGTGACGACATGGAATAAGTTCATCTACAAACTCATTGGTTTCAGTTAAGTTTGAGTTCGCCTGTGCGATAACAAACTGACCTTCTTCAATGGCTGATAGGTAATCAACTTCATCAGTTACTACACCGTCTACCACTTTGCGGTAAGGTGTTTCTAAGAAACCGTAGTCATTGGTACGTGCATACGTAGACAATGAGTTAATTAGACCGATGTTTGGACCCTCAGGAGTCTCGATTGGACATACGCGACCGTAGTGAGTTACGTGAACGTCACGTACTTCAAAGCCAGCGCGTTCACGAGTTAGACCGCCCGGACCTAATGCAGAAATACGACGCTTATGCGTTACTTCTGATAGCGGGTTATTTTGGTCCATAAACTGTGATAACTGAGACGAGCCGAAGAACTCTTTAACCGCTGCCGAAATAGGCTTAGCGTTAATAAGATCTTGTGGCATTACCGCATCAAGGTCACCTAAGCTTAAACGCTCACGTACAGCACGTTCTACACGTACTAAACCTACACGGAATTGATTCTCAGCCATTTCGCCAACACTACGTATACGACGGTTGCCTAAGTGGTCTATATCATCAACATCGCCAACACCGTTACGAATAGCAATCAATACTTTCATAACCGCTACGATGTCTTCTTTGCTTAATGTGCCAGGGCCTGTGTCTGAATCGTAACCAACACGGCTATTGAACTTCATACGACCTACTGTTGATAAGTCATAGCGTTCTTCTGAGAAGAATAAGTTCTCAAATAAGGCTTCAGCCGCGTCTTTCGTCGGTGGCTCGCCTGGGCGCATCATGCGATAAATTTCTACTAGTGCTTCTAAACGGTTGCTTGACGAGTCAATATTCAACGTATTTGACATGTAAGCGCCGCTGTCCACTTCATTGATGTATAGTGTATCAATGGTCGTGTGACCGGCTTTAACCAATTCAGCCATCATTTCAAGCGTTAGCTCGTCATTTGCAGTAGCAATGATTTCACCTGTTGACTCATCAACATAGTTCTTCGCTAATACACGGCCAATGATGTACTCATGTGGTACTTCTAATTGCTTAATGCCTTTTTTCTCGATGCTCTTGATGTGGCGAGCCGTAACACGACGACCGCTTTCAACAAGGACTTCACCGTCTTCGCTCTTGATATCAAAAGCGGCAGTTTCACCACGTAAACGTGAAGGCACAAGTTCCATAAGAACTTTACCGTCAGCGATTTCAAACGCAGTAGTATCGAAGAAGATATCTAGGATTTCTTCACTCGTGTACTCAAGTGCACGTAAGATGATAGACGCCGGTAATTTACGACGACGGTCAATACGTACATATAAGTTATCTTTTGCATCAAATTCGAAGTCTAACCATGAACCACGGTAAGGAATTACACGTGCGTTATAAAGCACTTTACCTGACGAGTGAGTTTTACCGCGGTCGTTATCAAAGAATACACCAGGGCTACGGTGTAGCTGAGAAACGATAACACGCTCTGTACCATTGATTACAAAAGTACCGGTATCGGTCATGAGCGGAATTTCGCCCATGTAAACTTCTTGCTCTTTAATGTCTTTAACTGTGCCTGGAGCTTCTTTGTCCATTACTACAAGACGCAGTTTCACGCGAAGTGGAGCAGAATAAGTCACACCGCGAATTTGACATTCTTTTACATCGAATACTGGCTCACCAATACGATAACTTACGTATTGAAGCTCAGAATTTCCCGAGTAGCTTTTAATTGGGAACACAGAACGGAAGGCAGCTTCCAAACCATGATCGCCATCAGCGTCCGGGACTAAGAATTTTTTAAACGATTCTAACTGCGTCGACAGTAAGAAAGGTATATCCAAAACTTGTGGACGTTTACCAAAATCCTTACGGATACGTTTCTTTTCAGAATAAGAGTAAGCCATGGGGTTCCTCAGCTTGCTGATCTTTGACCCGACCTGTTCTTGTAAGAACAGACTTAACTGGCATCTATGCCAAGATGTACAACATTTAACTGTTGTTCCAACTTAATCCCACCTCAACACTAGCAAACTATAAAGCGTTGAAATTAAAGAATAAATCAGATTTTATTTGCGCTATAAGAATAGTCGCTCTATAGCGCAAAAAGGCCGGTGATTAAATAATCACCAGCCCTTGCCTGATTTCTCAGGCAGCGAACCTAGCAAAAGCTAGATTACTTAACCTCAACTTCAGCACCAGCTTCAGTAAGTTCTTTAGCAAGAGCTTCAGCTTCTTCCTTAGAAATACCTTCTTTAACTGGAGTTGGAGCAGCTTCAACAAGTGCTTTAGCTTCTTTTAAGCCAAGACCAGTTGCGCCACGAACAGCTTTGATTGCCGCAACTTTATTAGCGCCAGCGCCAGTAAGGATTACGTCAAATTCTGTTTTCTCTTCAGCAGCTTCAGCAGCAGGACCTGCTACCACAGCAGCTGCAGCAGTTACGCCGAATTTTTCTTCCATTGCTTCAACTAGAGCAACAACGTCCATTACTGACATTTCAGCAATTGCGTCAAGGATTTGGTCTTTAGTTACAGACATTACAAATTTCCTAATAATTAACGGACTCTAAGGTCCAAATAAATTTACACCGAAAGGGATTAAACAGCTTAAAATTAAGCAGCTTGCTCTTCTTTCTGTACACGTACTGCTTCAATTGTTTTACACAATTTACCAGCAGACGCTTCTTTCATAGCGCTCATTAAGCGTGCAA
Organism: Pseudoalteromonas sp. APC 3694; assembly: GCF_030407565.1. Lineage (NCBI taxonomy): Bacteria > Pseudomonadati > Pseudomonadota > Gammaproteobacteria > Alteromonadales > Pseudoalteromonadaceae > Pseudoalteromonas > Pseudoalteromonas sp. APC 3694. The sequence continues at coordinate 52,350 of NZ_JASDDE010000019.1, read as the reverse complement.
CAGCTTCGTCGTATGTAGGTAGAGTTGCAAGCATAGCTGCATCTACTACATTACCTTCAAAAGCGGCCGTTTTAAGCTCAAATTTCTCATTCTTTTTCGCGAAGTCTGAAAAGATACGCGCAGCAGCACCTGGGTGCTCTGATGAGAAAGCGATTAAGCTTGGACCAACAAATGAATCAGATAGGCATTCAAAGTCTGTTCCTTCAAGAGCACGTTTAGCTAGAGTGTTACGGACAACTTTCATCCAAACACCATTTGCACGAGCTTCTTTACGAAGGGCAGTGATTGCACCAACTGTTACACCACGAGAATCTGCAACTACTGCAGATAGAGCACCAGTGGCTGCTTCGTTGACTTCAGCAACAATTGCCTTTTTGCCTTGAAGATTTAAAGCCATGGGTGTTACTCCTGGTTTAATGGGTTACCGTACATCGGCTTCCCTGTTTTACTCTTCCCCACCAATAAAGGTGGAGATGCTTTTTACGGCGAGAGCCAGAAGATTAGGAAAAATCTATCTGGGGATTCACACCGTCTACGTAGGTAGTATTAAGGCCGAAGCCGCCTACGGTCTTGGACGGAAGCCCAATTTATCGCGTTGCCCGAAGGCGCTTCGAAATTATGGACTTCAACCCGAATTCTTTACTTTGCGATTAACTAAATTAATCAGCAAAATGGCGCAAAATTATAGTACAAATTTCACGCCATGTAAACACTCAATTAAGCAACAACTGTGCTTAAAGTGCTTTGGTCAACAGAAACACCTGCGCCCATTGTTGTAGAGATAGTTACTTTCTTCAAGTAAACACCTTTAGCTTGAGAAGGTTTAGCCTTCTTAAGCGCAACAATTAGAGCTTCAAGGTTTTGTTGTAACTGCTCAGCAGTGAAATCAACCTTACCAATCGTAGTATGGATGATACCATTTTTGTCATTGCGGTAACGCACTTGACCTGCTTTCGCATTTTTAACTGCTTCTGCAACGTTAGGTGTTACAGTACCAGTTTTAGGGTTTGGCATTAGACCACGTGGGCCTAAGATTTGACCTAGTTGACCAACAACACGCATAGCGTCTGGTGATGCAACAACAACGTCAAAATTCATCTCGCCTTTCTTGACTAGTTCAGCAAGATCTTCCATGCCTACTAATTCAGCACCGGCTTCTTTTGCAGCTTCTGCATTAGCGCCTTGAGTGAATACAGCAACACGAACGTCACGACCAGTACCGTTAGGTAGTACAGTCGCACCACGAACGTTTTGATCAGATTTACGAGCATCGATACCAAGGTTAACAGCAACGTCAACACTTTCTACGAATTTAGCTGTCGCTAATTCTTTTAAAAGAGCAACTGCTTCGTTAATTTCGTAATCTTTAGTTACTTCCACTTTTTCGCGGATAGTACGCATACGTTTAGTTAATTTAGCCATTATCTTAGTCCTCTACGTTCAAGCCCATCGCACGCGCAGAACCTGCGATAGTGCGAACCGCAGCTTCTAAATCAGAAGCTGTAAGGTCTGGTTTCTTTGTCTCAACGATTTCTTCAAGTTGAGCACGAGTTACTGTGCCTACTTTTTCAGTGTTAGGACGGCCTGAACCAGATTTGATACCTGCAGCTTTCTTAAGTAAGTAAGCAGCCGGTGGCGTTTTCATGTCGAACGTAAATGAACGGTCGCCGTAAACAGAGATCACTACAGGAACTGGAGCGCCTTTTTCGATAGATTCTGTACGTGCGTTGAACGCTTTACAGAATTCCATGATGTTTACACCGTGTTGACCTAGTGCTGGACCTACTGGAGGACTAGGGTTAGCCATACCAGCAGCAACTTGTAGCTTGATTAGAGCTTCAACTTTCTTAGCCATTATAAATACCTCATTAGGTGGGTCTTAGCCTTGTGCGCGCGAGGACGCGTACTCTAGCGGCTTCCCAGTTTAAAAATTGGTTTCTCACTTTCTGCAAACAGTTAAACAACCGTTTTCCCTGAATACAAAAAGGCCGCTGATTATAAGTTAATCAGCGGCCTTTTTCAAGCTTCGTGCCAAAAATTTAAAAGTTTTTAACGCGACGCTTTTAAATCAATTACTTATCTTGTTCAACTTGACCAAATTCAAGTTCAACTGGCGTAGAACGACCAAAAATAAGTACCGACACTTTAACGCGGCTCTTTTCGTAGTCAACTTCTTCAACCACACCACTAAAGTCTGCAAATGGACCATCAGTAACACGAACCACTTCACCCGGCTCAAACAATGTTGCTGGTTTAGGCGCTTCAGCGTTTTCTTGTAGGCGATTAAGAATGCGATCAGCTTCTTTAGAACTAATTGGTGCAGGACGGTCTGATGTACCACCAATAAAGCCCATAACACGTTCAGTGCTATTTACTAAGTGCCAGCTTGCATCGTTCATATCCATTTGTACTAGTACGTAACCTGGGAAGAATTTACGCTCAGACTTACGCTTTTGACCAGCACGCATCTCAACTACTTCTTCAGTAGGAACTAATACTTCACCAAAGCTATCTTCTAGGCCTTTGATTTTAATGTGCTCTAATAATGTTTGAGCAACACGCTTCTCATAACCTGAGAAAGCTTGTACTACGTACCAACGTAGTTTCTTTTCGTTATTCTCATCCGACATGGGATCAGATCTCCAATCCAGTTAAAAAGCCTACAGCGCGGAATAAAATGCCATCTAATCCCCAAAGGATAAGTGCCATAATCACTGTTGCAACCATTACGATTAATGTCGTGTGCGTTGTTTCTTGACGCGTTGGCCAAATTACTTTGCGTACTTCAATACGCGCTTCTTTAGCAAAAGCAAGGAAGGTACGTCCCTTAAAAGTTTGCGAAGCAATAGCTAAACCCGCCGCTATTGCAACCACAACGCCAATAGCACGTAGTAATACAGACTGATCTGCAAACATATGATTACCAACGACTGCGCCTGCAAGTAGCGCAATTGCTACTAACCACTTTACTGACTCCATCCCACTTGATGGTGTTTCTATATTCGTGCTCATAATATTATTACCTTAACTACAGACACAACAACCCTGCACGTCGACAGGGTTAATCCATTAAAATCTAAACTTAAAAACAAGCTTTCTCAAACCGATTTTTAGTTCTAGACTTTATTCACTTTGTAAAAATTGGCAGGGGCGGAGAGATTCGAACTCCCAACCGTCGGTTTTGGAGACCGCTGTTCTACCAATTGGAACTACGCCCCTGCAAAGTGGATGCCTATTATACTTACGCAATTCATTAACACAAGAGTAAAGATAGTCATCTGATAAAATCTTCACTGTTAATAAGTTTATAGACCTGATAATCAAATTAATCCTGTGGCTTTCATCCGTTTAGAAACATTTAATACGTATTAGTCAAATCTCTTTTTTAATGATCTACTCGTAATAACTCACCGCGATAAAAATCACACAGTAACCATATTTGTTCAAATTGATGGGTATTTGGAAAACATACTTTTTTGACTGCCGCTTCAAAGTCGCTCTTATGCCAAATAGTACTAGCGTTACGAATTAACAACCACGTACGCTTTGAATAATAACGCTTAGTCGCTTTTTGCTTTAATAAGCGCTCCAACGCTGATTGCAACCGGTGTTCGCTTGGTTGTTGCGCCATGTCGGCTAAATCACGCTGCATTTGTATCGACAGTGGCCGGCCTAACACGGCCATGGCTTCCGTTTCACTGGCGTATAAATGCGCCACCTCTATATCGAGTTGCTGATTTTCTTGATAACAGCTTACATCGGGTCTATTCGGTTCATTGTGCCAAATATGGCGCATGTGAATTCCCGTTTGTTGTTCATAACATCGCAAAAACAATTTGGCCGCATCGTGCTCTAACTGTTGTTTTTCGGCATCACTGCTGCGCTTCATTCAACACCTTATAAACGTCATTTAACAGCGATGAAGCGCCAAACCTAAATGTTTCTGGTGCTAAATAATCATGCCCCATAATCTCGGTTGCTAGTTGCAAATAAGCATTTGCATCTACTGCGGTCTTGACTCCACCAGCAGCCTTAAAACCAACTCGCTTTGATGATTTTTTGATGGCTTTAAGCATTATTTCAGTCGCTTCAAGCGTGGCATTCACCGCTACTTTTCCTGTACTGGTTTTTACAAAATCAGCTCCGCCTTGGATGGCAAGTTCGGTTGCTTGAGTAATAAATGCTGCCGTTTTTAGCTCGCCAGTTTCAATGATCACTTTGAGCTTAGCACGGCTGCCACATACCTTTTTACTCTCACTCACGTATTCCAGCACGGTATCTGCTTCACCTTTTAAAAGCGCTTTATAAGGAATGACTAAGTCAATTTCATCGGCCCCCCGCTCTATGGCTATCAGGGTTTCATTGAGTACTTCATTGAGTGGCGCATCACCAGAGGGAAAGTTAGTTACGGTGGCCACTTTTACATGGCTCAATAAGCGATTAGCAAGTGCTATTTTAGCGTCATCAACAAATTCACTAAACACACAAAGCGCAGCAGGCGTGCCTAGCTTAGGGTTTATACTGTTTACTAATGCGTTAATACTGGCTTGACTATCATCAGTGTTTAAACTGGTTAAGTCCATTAAGCTAACGGCTAGCGTGGCGTTTTGAGTATTGTTTGTCATTTTATGCCTATGAAATTGTGTGACCTTAACCTATATAAGAGCATCATAGCTTAAACTTGCTATAGCTCATAACCAAACACTATAAGCGCGTTTTTTATACTAAATGTCACTCTACCCCTTACTAAATACGATTTAGACCTAAAAAACATGATTGATATAACTTTTAAGAATATCAACTAAGATTTAATTATTTTTTACTTATCAATAGCCACTATATTCTGCTTCTCAGTTAAACACTTTATTATTTTTAGGGGCGTTATTCAGTGCAATATTTACCTATCTTTACCAAACTCGACAACAAACCCGTATTGGTTGTTGGCGGTGGAGAGGTTGCCTTGCGAAAATGCCGTGCGTTTTTAAAAGCACGCGCCGATGTAACGCTAGTTGCTCCTTGGTTTTGCGAAGAATTAAAAGAACATGCGCATAATGATGAAGTAACATTAATAGATGCCTATTTTGAAGAGTCGCATCTTGATGGCAAAATTTTGATTATTGCCGCCACCGACAACGATGAAGTAAACAACACCGTATTTGAACTCGCCAATGCGCGTAATGTGTTTGTAAACGTGGTGGATGATCAACCTAAATGTACCTTTATTTTCCCCTCTATTGTTGATCGCAACCCAATTACCATTGCGATTTCAAGTGCAGGTACCGCGCCGGTTTTAGCAAGGCGCTTACGTGAAAAGCTCGAAACACTTATTCCGCAGCATATCGGCCCACTCGCTAACTTGGTCGGTGGCTTTCGCCATAAAGTAAAGCAACGCTTTAAACATTTTGCTGATCGTCGCCAATTTTGGGAAGGCGTGTTTGATTCATCAGTAGTAAGCAAAGTTCAAACCGGTGATACCCATGGCGCTGAACAACAACTAGAGAAAATGCTAGATGCCAAAGTAGAGCCAGAAGGTGAAGTATACGTAGTGGGTGCAGGCCCTGGGGATCCAGAGTTACTCACCCTAAAAGCATTGCAGCTAATGCAACAAGCCGACGTGGTGGTATATGATTATTTAGTTTCCGACGAAATTATGGAATTAGTACGCCGCGATGCCGATTTAATTTGTGTGGGTAAGCGCTTAGGCGATCATAGCGTAGCCCAAGAAGACACTAACCAGATGCTAGTTGATTTAGCGCAACAAGGTAAAAAAGTATGTCGTATTAAAGGCGGTGACCCATTTATTTATGGTCGTGGTGGCGAAGAAGTACAAGTACTGGCAGCCAATAACGTAAATTACCAAATAGTGCCAGGTATAACGGCGGCCGCAGGCTGTAGTGCCTATGCAGGTATTCCTTTAACGCATCGCGAGCATGCTCAAGCTATTCAATTTGTTACTGGTCACTGTAAAAAGGAAGGCCAAGAGCTTAATTGGCAGTCGCTTGCACAAAAAAACCAAACACTGGCTATTTATATGGGGGTGATTAAATCGCCGCATATTCAAGCCGAGCTATTAAAACATGGGCGAGAAGCAACAACACCAGTGGCAATTATTGAAAACGGCACACGTAAAAATCAACGCGTAGTTACCGGACAGCTAGACCAATTAGCGCAGCTCATTGAGCAGCATCAAATAATTTCGCCCGCGTTACTCATTATAGGTGAAGTGGCCTCACTACATGACCAATTACACTGGTTTGGTGAAAAAGCGCAGATCAGTAGCTTTGCTCAACCACTGACAGACGTAGCGTAATTTAACAGATTCTAATTTAATCATTTTAGTAGGACGACCAACAATGGCTTTAACTCACCTTCAGCAACTTGAAGCTGAAAGTATCAAAATCATGCGCGAAGTCGCCGCTGAGTTTGAGAACCCAGTTATGCTTTACTCAATCGGTAAAGACTCATCGGTGCTTTTGCATCTAGCTCGTAAAGCATTTTATCCTGCGAAGATTCCGTTTCCGTTATTACACGTAGACACCAACTGGAAGTTTCGTGAAATGATTGAGTTTCGAGACCGTTTAGCTAAAGAGTACGGCTTTGATTTAATCGTACACAAAAACCCTGAAGGTATCGAAATGGGTATAGGCCCGTTTACACATGGCTCGGGTAAACATACCGATATCATGAAAACTCAAGGGCTAAAGCAAGCGCTTAATAAATACGGTTTTGATGCCGCATTTGGTGGCGCACGTCGTGATGAAGAGAAATCACGGGCTAAAGAGCGTGTTTACTCATTTCGTGATAAACACCATCGCTGGGATCCTAAAAACCAACGTCCTGAGCTTTGGAATACCTATAACAGCCAAGTGAACCCAGGAGAAAGCATTCGTGTATTCCCACTGTCTAACTGGACTGAACTAGATATTTGGCAATACATATATCAAGAAAACATCGAAATGGTGCCACTTTACCTTGCTAAAGAGCGCCCTGTAGTAGAGCGCGATGGTACTTTAATTATGGTTGATGACGAGCGCATGCCACTTAATGAAGGTGAAGTACCGCAAATGAAGTCGGTTCGCTTTAGAACATTAGGCTGTTACCCACTAACCGGTGCGGTTGAATCAACGGCAAGCAGCCTAACAGAAATTATTGAAGAAATGTTGCTATCGTCGTCATCTGAACGTGAAGGTCGGGTGATTGATCATGATTCAGCAGGCTCTATGGAGAAGAAAAAACGTGAGGGGTATTTCTAATGTCTAACCTAAATAACGATACATTTAATGAAGTAAAAGAAATTGGTATAGACGCTTACCTAGCACGTCAACAAGATAAAAGCTTATTGCGTATGCTGACTTGTGGCAGTGTGGATGACGGTAAATCAACCTTAATTGGCCGCCTACTGCATGATAGTCACCAAATTTATGAAGATCAGCTAGCCGCGCTTCATAAAGATAACGAAAAAGTGGGTAACGCCGGTGAAGATCTTGATTTAGCACTGTTAGTAGATGGCCTACAAGCTGAGCGTGAGCAAGGTATAACAATTGACGTAGCGTACCGCTACTTTTCAACCGCTAAACGTAAGTTTATTATAGCCGACACCCCTGGGCATGAGCAGTACACCCGTAACATGGTAACGGGTGCATCAACCAGTGATGTTGCCATTATTTTAGTGGATGCACGTTATGGCGTGCAGGTACAAACTAAGCGCCATAGCTTTATTTGTGACTCATTAGGCATTAAACAGTTTGTGGTTGCGGTTAACAAAATGGATATTGTTGATTTTGATGAAACCGTTTATGAAAAAATTAAAGCCGATTATTTAAAATTTGCCGAGCAACTTAACGTATCAAATATTAAGTTTGTGCCTATGTCGGCGCTTAAAGGCGATAACGTAGTAACTCGCTCTGCGCACACTCCTTATTACACTGACAAGCCGTTGCTTGAGCTGTTAGAAGATTCACCAGCCGCTGAAATCGACACCGGTTTTGAAGCGCGCCTTCCGGTGCAGTATGTAGCTCGCCCTAATTTAAACTTCCGTGGTTTTCAAGGCACGCTTACATCGGGTAAATTACGTGTAGGTGATGAAGTAAAGGTACTGCCTTCAGGTAAAACATCTAGCATTAAAGAGATTGTGACTTTTGATGGCAACCTCGACACCGCCGAAGCTGGCCAAGCAATTACGGTTACTCTCAATACTGAAATAGATATTAGCCGAGGAGACGTTATTGTGCCTGCAAATTCGCAAGCTCAAGTAACCAACCAATTACAGGCTAAAATTGTGTGGATGCACGAGTCGCCATTGGTGCTTGGTAAAAGCTACAACCTTAAACTTGGCAGCAAAAACACCTCGGCCACGGTCACAAAAATTGATCACACTATTGATATAAACACGCTAGAGCATGGCAGTGCAGATTCATTGCAGTTAAACGAAATTGCGATTGTGACACTGGAGCTGACCGAGACTATTTTAGCCGACCAGTACCATCATAATCATGAAACCGGTTCGTTTATTCTTATTGATCGCTTATCAAACTTAACGGTTGCAGCAGGAATGATAGAACAGGTACTGCAAAGTGAAGAAAACGCAGGACAATACAGCGACTTTGAAGTTGAATTTAACGCCCTCGTACGCAAGCACTTCCCGCATTGGCAAGCGCTTGATATTTCAAAGCTATAACGTTAATGAACGCCTGTTAGGAACATTTAAAGCATGGTAGAACAGCTCATTTTAACAGGCATTATGTTGCTTTTAGTCGGGTGCCTTTTTGGCACCCGTATTAATCCTGCATGGTTATTTGTAAGTGCCATAGGCACAAGCTATCTAACTGGGTTAATAGATTTAGAAAACATGCTGGTTAATTACACTAACTCATCATTAATTACTTTAGTGTTATTAATTGTAGTGTCGATAGCGATAGAAAAAACCACGCTTATTCAGCGTTTAGCCAAATCGTTATCCAATGGTAGTTTAGTTAAGTCAGTAACTAAATTAGGGCTGTCTACCGCCTTTTTATCGTCGTTTACTAATAATACCGCGGTAGTTGCCTCATTAATTACCGCCATAAAGGATAACCCAAACCACTCTCCCTCAAAGCTATTGTTACCCCTGTCGTACACCGCGATTTTAGGGGGTACTATTACGCTTATTGGCACCTCTACTAACTTAATCGTAAATGGCTTTGCAGTAGATGCGGGCATGGCGCCACTGGGCTTTTTTGATTTTACCTTGGTGGGTTTGGGCGCACTTAGTGTGGGCTTAATTACTATTTTGGTGATGCTAAAATGCCTGCCCGACAATGGTAAAAATAGCCAAGAGGTGGTGCCTTTTTATCTAGAAGGGAAAGTGCAAACTGGTTCTAAACTAATAAATCGTACTGTAGAAGAAAATGGTTTACGCGATTTAAAAGACTTGTTTCTGGCTGAAATTATTCGTGATGGCAACCGTATTTGCGCCGTGACCCCCCAACATATTATTCAACAAGACGACATACTGCTGTTTGTAGGCGATATAAAGTCGGTACCTTTGCTCACTCGCTTTGACGGCTTAAAAGTGGTGCACGACAAACACGAAAAAGACATAGAGCACCTCGTTGAAGTTGTCGTTAGTCAGTCGTCTAAATTAATTGGCAAAACGGTAAAAGAAGCCCGCTTTAGAGAGCAATTTCATGCGGCCGTTATTGCTATTCGCCGTGGGCATGACCGTTTACAAGGCGGGCTTGGGCAAGTGCGATTACAAGCGGGTGATTCACTCATTCTCGCCCCTGGTAAAAGCTTTTATGACTTAACTAACTTAAAGCGCGAGTTTGTGTATATTTCAGGGCTTGATTTACAAACCCACCTCAGTGCAAAGCAATCAAATATTGTATTGTTAAGCTTTGCGGGTGTACTGGGATTAAGTATTTTAGGTGCAGTACCGCTGGTTAAAGGCTTGTTAGTGTTACTTATTGGCCTAATGCTGTGTGGTACTATCAAACTAAGCGAAATAAAGCGCCGCTTTCCTATTGAGTTACTTGCTGTCGTGGGCAGTGCTATAGGTTTAGCTAAGCTGATGATAGGCACCGGCCTTGCCGGGCAAATATCAGACGCCATGTTTGTAGTGCTGGGCGACTTTGGCCCTTATGGCGCGTTTATCGCTATCTTTTTAATGACCGTATTATTTACCGAATTAATCACTAATAATGCTGCTGCAGCGCTATCGTTTCCGGTTGCCTACTCACTAGCCATTGGCTTTAACGTAGAACCTTTGCCGTTTATTATGGCAGTTGCATTTGGCGCTTCAGCCAGCTTTATTTCTCCTTTTGGTTATCAAACTAATCTAATGGTTTATAGCGCGGGTAACTACCGACTAAAAGACTATGTAATGATGGGGCTACCGCTTTCTATTATTTATTCAATTACCGTACTGACTTTGATCCCGCTGGTATTTCCGTTTTAATGCCCGCGTTTATAGCATAAAGAGACATAGCAAATGGATAACAATATTGTTTGGCATAATTACGCCACCACTAAAGTACAGCGCAGCGAACAAAAAAAGCATAAGAGCGCTATTATATGGTTTACTGGTTTTTCTGGCTCAGGTAAAAGTACCGTTGCGAATGCACTAGAAGCAGCACTCAATCAGCAAGGTGCGCACACGTACCTACTTGATGGCGACAATGTACGCCATGGTTTATGTAAAGATTTAGGCTTTAGTGATGCCGATCGCGTTGAAAATATCCGCCGCGTAGGCGAAACCGCCAAGCTAATGGTTGACGCTGGTTTGTTAGTCCTTACTGCGTTTATATCTCCTTTTAAAGCTGAGCGCGACATGGTTCGTGAGTTAGTTGATGAGGGTGAATTTATCGAGGTATTCATCGACACCCCTCTTGAGGTGTGCGAAAGCCGCGATCCAAAAGGCTTATATAAAAAGGCACGCGCCGGTGAAATTAAACACTTTACTGGGATTGATTCAACTTACCAGCCGCCGGTTAATCCTGAAATAATTTTAGATACCAGTAAAAACACCCTAGACCAATCGGTAGCTCAACTGATAACGTATCTAAAACATCAGCATATACTATAGGCCCATCTAATGAACCAAACTGAACTGCTAGAAGAAACCCTTATTCTCGCCCGCAAAGCGGGAAGCGCGATTATGGGTATTTACAACAAAGACTTTAACGTTGAATACAAAGCTGATGAAAGCCCCGTAACCGACGCCGACTTAGCAGCTCATAAAATCATTAGTGCAGGGCTCAAAAAGCTCACTCCCGATATTCCTGTATTGAGTGAAGAAAGTGCCGACATTGGTTGGGACGTACGCCAAACATGGAACAGCTATTGGCTGGTTGACCCAATTGATGGCACCAAAGAATTTATTAAAAAGAACGGTGAATTTACCGTTAATATTGCCCTAATCGAAAATGGCAAACCAGTTTTAGCTGTGGTTGATGCCCCTACGCTAGGTGTATCATACATAGCCGCCGAAGCCATTGGTGCTTTTAAAGACAAAGGCGATGAGCGCATCGAGCTTAAAGTTACCACCAAGCCTAACAAAGGCCTTATTCGTGTTGTAGGTAGCCGCTCGCACCCCTCTCCTGATTTAGCTGAATTTGTAAAAAGCTTTGATGAGGTTGAAATGGTGTCAAAAGGCAGCTCACTGAAACTGTGTTTAGTCGCCGAAGGCAGTGCCGACATATACCCGCGCTTAGGCCCAACTTGTGAATGGGATACCGGAGCAGGCCACGCCATCGCCGAAATAGCCGGTGCAAAAGTCACTCAACTTGATGGCAGCCCGCTTTTGTACAACACCAAAGATGAGTATTTGAATCCATTTTTTGTGGTATCAGCACTCGAGGAATAAAGGTAGTTGAGCGTAAGTTGGGTTGAGCGAAACGAAACCCAACAAATACCTGCGGGCTACGGGTTACGGGCTTAGAGTCGCGAGCAGCTAAAAGTATAATCAACATAGTAATCAATACCCATTGTTTATAGTGATTTATGTTGATAAGGTCTGAGAAACAACAAAACAAGGATGTGAATATGCGTCATAACTATACAGCAATACTCTTCGTTTTAATTACTCTATCTGGCTGTTCATCTAAACAGCCTTCAAGAATTATAAACGATGTTACTACAATTAATATCCCTGAACTTAATAAGATCTCGAGAGCCGAAATTGGTGATACTTTGCTCGAAAAAAGTATTGCTTATACTTACGAAGGCTTAGAGCTATTCACTACTATAAGTGACGGTGGCTCTTCTCGTGAATATGTGATGACGCCTCATAAACTCCCATTTATTAAAATCGATAACAAGGGGCAAAAATATTATCAAGCATCAGCCAATAACTATTATGTAAACGATATAACTTTTGGCCGGAGAATACCATTATATAGTGAATATTTAATATTAAAGCCAGATGGCTCTTTAGACTTAACAGGTTACTACGATCTTAGTACAGCAGATCCAGTTGCAACACCAGATCCAAAGTTTAAAGTTGGTAAGCTTGTTAACATCTCACAACCAAGTTTCAAACAAGAGCTGATCTATAATGGTAAATCTAAAGATACAGTAAAATTTATGTATCGTGAGTTTTCTAAAGACTTTGCTCGCCCTAGCTTTTCTCAAGAAGTTAATTATGACCTGACTGAGAGTAATGTGATTGGCTTTAAAGGGGCACGCATCGAAATATTAAACGCGACTAATACGAAAATTGAATATAAAGCTCTTAAATCTTTCCCAAATAAATAACCTACAAATCATACAATGCGGTAATTTTTGAAGTTACCGCATTGGCTTAGGGCATAACAAGGCGTTACTTTCAAACAAGCTATACTGTGCTTCATGTATATAATTATTTAACTTCTCCTTATTTTCACCGTTTCTTAGAGCCTTCATAACATCTTGATCTTTTAACTCATTAGAAGGTACTTTTTCTAACAATATTCGCCTTAAATAATCAACATCAGAATGTGTGCAACCAACGGATTGTTCGTGATCTTTACTTGGGTCGAGCTTTAATTTTCCTTCGCTATCTTTTTTAACATCAAGCATGACTTGCAGATAACTATAAATAAACTCAGATTTTATAATGTTACTTTGCGAACTTCCTGAGTCCTCTTTACTTAGCTGAGCTATTTCACGTAATACATTGTCTAAATCATCTTCGTTACTTTTGATTTTAGATTCTAGATAAGAATCAGCTTTACGGTATTGTTCAAAGTAAGTGGGGCTAGTTTCTCGAAGTGCAATAACCATAAGTAAAGAATAGAAATTAACCTCTCCCATTAATTTTTCAGATTGCCACACTTGATTAACTCGTCGTAGTATTTTCTTAAGCTGGCGAAGTGAATCTATAATTACATTAATTTGATCTAATTTATTAGTTTCATGAGTGGGGCAATATCTATAGAGAATAATTTTACTATACTTGTTTTTGGCCTCATCAATACTAGCTCTAGTAAAGCTAGCTAGCGTTTTTCTAAAATCTATTTTTGCAATATCTTCCCTATAATCTGTCGCTTTTGAGATCACTTCAAAATCCTCTGGTTTGTCATTACCCATTGCGACGATAAAGTTGATATTACTTAAATCTTTATTCCTTAACCTATCCAGTAATGCAGCTATATCATTTAGGCGCTTTTCGTTTTCATCACCCGCAACAGGACGGTCAACGTCTTGTAGGGTGATCAATAATTTGTGGTTGGTAACTTCAAGAACATCATTAAGTTTTTGAAAGCTTTGCTCAATATCAACGGGGCCTGCAAGTAGTGTGGATGCAAATTGAAATAGACCGCCGCCTGATTTTAGGGCTTCGGTATAATGTTTTGGTAATGCACGAAAGGCGCACATATCTAAGTGCTGGCTGATATCATCGATAATATGGCTAAGTATAACATGAGCAACACTGCCGCTTGCTGCGCCCCAGGTTGATATATCGCTGTGTATCCAAGTAATCTTGTTTTGTTGTGCTACTTTTAGCTTCTCTTTACCTGATAATTCAGCTTCTACCTTTTTAGATTTTTTGAGCTCATTTACTATTGCTGAGACAATGCTACTTTTACCACATCCAAATGGACCACACAGTGCAATATGCTGCGCCATATATTTTTCATATTTATCACCACCATTGCGCAGTCGCTCAGTAATACGATTAGCGTAAACCTGCAAATCAGGCTCTAATTTCTCTGTTTGTTTAATAATGGAATCGTCTTGAAACCATTTTCGAAACTCTTTTAAGCTCTCAAGCGTTAATTCAGGTTCTTCTTTTGATTCGACTATCAACTCTGCGCTAGATACTTTTAGCTGCTCACATAGCAAATATACCGACATGGCCAAATAAGCAACGGCTATACAAAAGAACACCCAGAATGCTTGCTCTGTTTCAACTAAGCATATTGCAGAAAATAAATAAAATGCTGATACCGCGCACAGTGCAACTGAAAATATCGGTTTTTCTGTATACAGTTTAGTTTGATAGATAATAGTCGCTGCAGCAGCTAAAAAACTCAGTGACAGAAACTTAAAACTTACAAATGCATGAGCAGTTAATTGAGCTAAAATTTCATTGGAATAAGTCACATACACATAACTAACAATGAAAAATAATCCAAACAATACACTCATTGTCACGGGCGGATATCGCCAGTTAAATCCAATACTGCGTTTAGCGTGAGAAATGTAGAACTTATCCAGCAACAGTTTTATGCCAATACCGGCTAAAAATGCGAAACTATAATGTAGTACAGGGTTGGTATATAAAATACTACTCAAATTGATGTAGGCTGTTTGTACAAAAGCGACTTTGCTTAAAAATATAACGAGAGTGGTAGCCGTTATTGCACACAATAAAAGTGATAGCCAACGCTGGAATGGAATAAGAAGAGACTGCGACAATTTAATATCCTTATCAATAAAGTAACCTCATTAGTGTACAGTAAACACCCAAAAGCCAACACTCTATAGGAGGAAATAATAAACACGGTGCTGAAACGAGTAAAAAGCATTTATGAGTATGTCCCGCCTTTCACACCAACCGTGATGATTAATCACTCATTTCGCGGCATATTCCTACACTAATTGCGCAGCTTTTAAACGCTGTTTCGTATTCGTGACAGTCAGTAACTAATACGCTACAACAAATTTATATCCAAGACATAAAAACACATGAAATGAGTGCCTAAAAACTATATTCTTCGGCGCAATTATTATTATAAATAATGGATACACACACATGACAACATCTCAAGGTGCAACGCTTTCAAATGCATCATCACAAGACACACACACGTCAAAATCAAAATGGAACCTGCATGATACGCAGTGGACACTGAGCCTTTTTGGTACCGCAGTGGGTGCTGGTATTTTATTTTTACCAATTAATATTGGTATTGGTGGTTTTTGGCCGCTAATTATTTTGGCGTGTTTAGCCTTTCCTATGACCTTTTTAGCGCACCGTGGTTTGGCGCGTTTTGTATTATCATCAAAAAATAAAGAGGCTGATTTTACCGATGTGGTAGAAGAACACTTTGGCGTAAACGCGGGCCGACTGATCTCCTTGTTATACTTTTTATCAATTTTTCCTATTTTGCTCATTTACGGTGTGGGTTTAACCAATACGGTAGACAGCTTTATGGTCAATCAATTAGGAATGGAGTCGCCGTCACGCGTTGTGCTTTCAGGTGTACTTGTTGCTGTTATGATTGGCTTAATGATGGGCGGTGAACGCTTAATGCTACGCGCCTTTGCTATTTTAGTGTACCCGCTAGTAGGTATTTTATTCTTTTTATCTCTGTATTTAATCCCAAGCTGGCAAATGCCCGATACAACTATGCCTGGGCTAGGTAGCTTTAGTAAAACACTTTGGTTATCGATTCCTATTATTGTGTTTTCATTTAGCCATGCAGCGGCTATTTCAAGCTTTGTTAATAAACAACGCAGCCACTATGGTGACCTAGCAACCTCTAAGTCAGAGGCGATTTTAAAGCGCACTAGCTTATTATTGATTACCTTTGTTTTGTTATTTGTTTTCTCATGCGTGTTATCGCTTACCGGTGAACAAATGGCTGAAGCAAAAGCGGCAAACGTCTCTGTTTTATCTTACTTGGCTAATATTACAGAAAACTCATTCATTGCAACGCTGGGACCTTTGGTTGCCTTTATTGCGATTATGTCGTCGTTTTTAGGTCACTTTTTAGGGGCACGCGAAAGCTTTACTGGGTTAGTGACTAAACACTCAAGCATGAGGCCTAAAGTGGCTGACAAAGTGGGTGCGGTACTGATGTTTTTCGCTATTTGGTTCTGCGCGGTTAAAAACCCAAGCATACTAGATATGATGGATCAGTTATCGGGCCCAATCATTGCGATGATTTTATTCATTATGCCAATGATTGCAGTTTACAAAGTGCCTAGCTTACAAAAGTACCGTAATCGTTTAAGTACCTTATTTGTACTGGCTGTCGGTTCATTAGCAGTGTGTGCGTTACTGTACAGCATGCTTAGCTAAGTAAGTATTTATTACAAAAGCCCAGCTCATTTACTTGAGCTTTCTCAGACATACAAAAATGGCGCTCAATGAGCGCCATTTTTATTTAATGCAATTGGTATTATTCTGTATCTGGCAGGTTACGGCCATAGAATATTTCTTGCATTTCACGTGTTAGTTTTGAGCGAATCTCTTCTTCTTCGTCATCTGACAAATCATCAGTAGATAAACCAAATAAATACGTATTTAAGTCGGTTTCTTTTAACATCATTTTGGTATGGAACAGGTTTTCTTGATACACGTTCACGTCCATCATTTGGTACGCTTCTTTGGTATCTTCTGTCATGAAGTTTTGAATCGAGTTAATTGCATGGTCAATGTAGTGTTTAACACCGTTTACGTCGCGGGTAAAACCACGTACGCGGTAGTCAATTGTAACCACATCTGACTCAAGGCTATGAATTAAGAAGTTTAACGCTTTAAGTGGCGAAATAATGCCACAGGTAGATACTTCAATATCAGCACGGAATGTACAAATACCATCATCAGGGTGCGCTTCTGGGTAGGTATGTACACAAATGTGGCTTTTATCTAGGTGCGCAACAACTGAATCTGGTAATGGGCCTGGCGCTTCGTCAGCATCGTAATTTTGCTGCTCTTCTACCGGCTCTTCTGAAACTAAAATAGTGACACTGGCACCTTGTGGCTCATAATCTTGACGTGCAACATTTAAAATATTGGCACCAATAATATCAACCACATCACCTAAAATGTCGGTTAGTCTATCTGCACTATACTGCTCATCGATATATTCTATATATTCTTTACGTTGTTGCTCTGTTTTTGCATAGCAAATATCGTAAATACTAAAGCTTAGGCTTTTAGTTAAATTATTAAAGCCATGAAGTTTAAGTTTATCGAAGGGTTTGTTCATATAAACCAACCTATAAATTAGTGAAATCTGCACCTGCAGAATGAAAAGTTCGCGGATTTTATACGAATTTTACTCACGGAAAAAGCGTTATTTTTCCTGATCTTCAACAACTTCATGGCTGTGGGTAATTTCTACTGTTTTATCAAGCATTAATGCAACTGAACAATACTTTTCGGCAGAAAGCGAAACCGCTCTTTCTAGGTGCTTTTCAGACACATTATTACCGGTTACAACAAAGTGTAAATTAATTTTGGTGAACACGCGCGGGGCTGTTTCTGCTCGTTCAGCGGTTAACTGCACATCTACTGATGAGAACTCTTGCTTAGTTTTTTTTAAAATACTCACCACATCAACCGATGAACAACCACCAACCGACATCAATACCATTTCCATTGGGCTAGGTGCTGCTCCGTCACTGCCCGCATCAAACACGACATTATGATTGCTATTAGAGCGACCGATGTAAGTATTACCTTCAACCCATTTTACATTTGCTTGCATTGTTTTATCTCAATAATTTATATTCATTACACGCAGACACTCGCACGCATTTAAAATTAAATAGCGAATAAAGCGTGGTTTTAAAGGGGGAAATATTAACTAATAGCGTTATCAAATAAGTTTTTGACTAGCCCTGCAAACTCATCAATAAAAGCATGCTGTTCAACTGTGGCGGTGTGAGAAGTCACACTGCTGAGTACTTCTTGTAAGTCGTAAACAATGCCATCAACTTCGCGTACAATTTGACTACGCTGCTCTGTAGATAGATCGGGGTGTTGTTGACAAATGCGTATGACATTTTCGGCAATTACATCTTCGATTAACTCAATAACCGTTGGTGCACCTGGCTTTATTTCACCTGGTTTTTCAAACAACGCTAAGTTCTGAGTTAGGTACATTATTAAGTCATCGTACCCTTGCCTGTTTAAAACCATTGTCTACTTACCTTGAAAATACTGGTTGCTTAATTTAAGCAGAAAGCACTGATAATTGCTAGCTTTGTGAGATTGCAGTACTAAAAAAGCAGCCGAAGCTGCTTTTTTAGTGATTTATTACTAGTTTAAAAATCGATTAATCGATTTTTAAACCTGGGCTTAATGTTGCTGGCATGGTTACTTTTTCAAGCTCCACAGACGCAACAGGGTATGCACAGTAGTCAGCGGCATAATAAGCGCTTGCTCTGTGGTTACCTGAGGCACCAATACCGCCAAACGGCGCTGCACTTGATGCACCGGTAATTGGACGGTTCCAGTTAACAATACCTGCACGGATACGACGTAAGAAATGATCGTAATCGGCTTGGTTATCACTGAGTAGGCCTGCTGATAAACCAAAGCTCGTGTCGTTTGCTTTATCAATTGCTTGGTCAAAGTCATCAAAACGGAATACTTTTAGAAGCGGACCAAAATGCTCTTCATCTGGGAAGTCATTGATATTTGTACACTCAATGATACCCGGTGTAACAAAACCAGTGTTTGCTGTGTGCTTAAGTTCAACTAGCACTTCGCCACCCATGGCCTTTAATTCATCTTGTGCTTTAACCATTCCAGCGGCAGCGGCCGTTGAAATCATAGAGCCCATAAATGGTTGGTCAGCATCGTCATAGTTACCAACTTTGATTGCTTTAGTCGCTGTAATTAGGCGAGCTAAAATTTCATCGCCTTTAGCACCTGTTGGTAAAAACAATTTACGCGCACAGGTACAACGTTGGCCGCTTGAGATAAACGCAGACTGCACAATATCGTGCACAACAGCAAGCGTATCTTCTGCATCTTTAACGATCAGCGGATTATTACCACCCATTTCAAGCGCTAAAATCTTACCTGGTTGACCTGCGAACTGCTCATGTAAAATATGACCCGTACGTGAAGACCCAGTAAAGAATAAACCATCAATGCCTTTGTGTGATGCCAATGCTTTACCTGTTTCAACTTCACCTTGTACAAGGTTAATAACCCCTGCTGGTAAACCGGCTTTTTCCCATAGTTTAAGGGTTAGCTCAGCCACCATAGGTGTTAGTTCAGACGGTTTAAATACCACGGTATTACCAGCTAAAAGTGCAGGTACAATGTGGCCATTTGGTAAATGCCCAGGGAAGTTATAAGGACCAAATACAGCAACAACACCGTGTGGCTTATGGCGGATCATCGCACGGCCTTGCGGCATCGCGTTTTCAACGTCGCCGGTACGCTCTAAAAATGCTTTTTCAGCAATGGCAATTTTTCCGACCATGGCACCCGCTTCAGTACGCGTTTCCCAAAGTGGCTTACCTGTTTCTTGAGCTATTGCCACAGCCAACTCTTCGCTATGCTCTTTTAACGTTGCAGCAAAGGTTTTTACAATTTCTAAGCGCTGCGCAAAGCTTTTATCAGCCCAGCTATAAAATGCTTCACGCGCAGAGGCTACCGCGCTATCTACTTGCTCAGCGCTTGCAGCTGATGCCTGCCAAATAACATCGTTATTTGCAGGGTTAACTGAGTTAAATTCTGTGCCTTGGCCTGGTGACCATTGACCATTAATAAATTGTGCAGGATGAGTCATATACTTTCTCCTAAATTAAACTGGGGTAGCAGTAACAAAATCGCCCGATTTCAAATGTAATGCATCAGCAAGTTGCTGTGTTAATACCAGGCTGTTTGAGCGCTCGTCAAATACCATTGGCGCTACTGTTGCTCTAAAGTCTTCAAGTTTGTCATTGGCTAACAACACCATGGTATCGCCTGTCATTTCGCCAATTTCAACGCTAAAGTTTTGTGCATTGCGAATTGTCGCAATGTTATCTACTTTTGCTTCAACGGTTGGACCCGCATCAAAAATGTCAACGTAACCATTAAAAGTAAAACCTTCACTTTTTAATAGTTGAATTGCAGGGCGCGTATTGTCATGCACTTGACCTATAACCGCTTGCGCGTCTTTACTCAATAAGTTGACGTAAATTGGGTATTTAGGCATAAGCTCAGCAATAAATACTTTTTGCCCTATTCCCGTCAGATAATCTGCGGTTGGAAAATCCATTGAGAAAAAGTGCTCTTCAAGCCACTGCCAAAACGGGCTACTACCGTTTTCGTCAGATACACCGCGCATTTCTGCAATAACGGTTTGTGCAAAGCGTTGTTGATGCTGTTTTATAAACATAAAACGCGCTTTTGAAAGCAGCTTACCGTTATAATTTTTACGATAGCCGTCTTTTAAAAACAGTGTGCACAGCTCTGTCGCCCCAGTGTAGTCATTACAAAGGGTGAGAATATCTACCGCTTTATACACATCTAGCGTGCGCGAAGAGTGAATCACTTTACTCAAATGATAATGATAAAATGCGTCATCTAAGCCAACTGCGGCTTCAATACCTGAAGTACCGACTACTTCACCAGTTTCAGTATCTTCAAGAACAAATAAGTAACCCTCATCACCTGGTTGTGATGTTGTTTTTGTAAATGAGTTAACTGAATGCGCTATCTTCTTTTGTAATAACTCTTCATTATTAGGCAAAGAAGTAAAGCCATGTCCCGACTCGTCGGCGATGGTTACTAAAGCTGCATAATCACTTTTTTGGATTGGGCGAAGGATCATCATGAATCCGCTTACTCCCTTATATATAACGGTAAATAGGAACTGCAGGGCAAACTACGTTTGCCCCTAAAGCAGTTGAATTAGCAATTACGCATTTACAACGTGGGCTACTGCTTTTTCAAAGCGTGCCATACCTTCGCGAATATCCGCTTCAGGTATGACTAAAGATGGAGTGAAACGAACCACATCAGCACCAGCAACCAATGACATTAAGCCATGCTCAGTACCGGCAACTAAAAACTCTTTTGCACGGCCTTTGTATTGCTCGTTTACCACAGCACCAATTAATAAACCTTGGCCACGAATTTCACTAAATACGTTGTACTTATCGTTAATGGCATTTAATAGCTCAGTAAATAACGCCGACTTTGCTTTAACGCCCGCTAAAACTTCTGGGTTATTTACAGTATCAAATGCGGCTTCTGCAACTGCACACGCTAATGGGTTACCGCCGTAAGTAGAACCATGAGTACCTACTTTGAGGTGCTGTGCAATTTCAGTGGTTGTTAGCATAGCGCCAATTGGGAAACCGCCACCGAGAGCTTTTGCTGAAGTTAAAATATCAGGCACTACGTTTAAACCTTGGTATGCATATAGCTCACCTGTACGGCCAACACCTGATTGCACTTCATCAAAAATTAGCAATGCATTGTGCTTAGTACATAAATCACGAACGCCTTGAGCAAATTCGTCAGTTGGCGAAATGATACCGCCTTCGCCTTGAATTGGCTCCATCATTACCGCACAGGTGTTATCGCTAATCAACGCTTCAAATGCGGCAAGGTCATTGTAGTCACAATGAACAATGTCGCCTGGCTTAGGACCAAAACCGTCAGAGTAAGCCGCTTGACCGCCTACAGTAACCGTGAAGAAGGTACGACCATGGAAACCTTTATTAAAGGCGATAATTTGCGACTTTTCCGCGCCAAATTTATCAAGCGCAAAACGACGCGCTAATTTAAGTGCCGCTTCGTTTGCTTCTGCGCCTGAGTTTGCAAAGTAAACTTTTTCTGCAAAAGTCGCATCAACCATTTTCTTAGCTAAGCGAAGCGCTGGCTCATTGGTCATTACATTAGATAAATGCCAAATTTTTTCGCCCTGCTCTTTTAATGCACCTACTAATGCAGGATGGCAATGGCCAAGACAGTTAACGGCAATACCACCAGCAAAGTCGATAAACTCTCGTCCTTGTTGATCCCATACACGAGAGCCTTCGCCTCGAACTGGAATTACGCTTGAAGGTGCGTAGTTAGGAACCATTACGTGATCAAATAATTCGCGATTGACTGTCATTTTATTTCCTCTTAATTGTGTGCATCACAAAGCAGTAGAATAGGGATGTGATTATTGTTAATAACCAAATAGGTGGGCAAAATTAATACGATTATATTTGCCTGAAACTACGTTGTGGTTCAATTTTCAGGCGCTCATTATTTCAGAAATTTGGAGTTATGTCTCTTCAAAAACTTTCATGTACCCCTTTAAAATAAAGGGCTTAAGATATTATTTCATAGATAGTGAATAACTATTTGGCAGCTAAAAATAACGCATGCTTACCTTAGTAAGCGCCTCTACAACGAAAAAGGCATGGCGCTTATAAACCAACAGCACATGAAGAAGTAGAATTAAAGTGAATGAATAGTCGCAAAAAAATTAACAGATTTAATCGATTTGGAGTGCCAAATTAGTAAAATTACCCGTTTGTAAGGTATCTAACTCTTTTTTAGTGAACTGATAATAGCTAAACCAGCTTTGTAATTCATCGTCTTCAATAAGCTGGTGCTCTTTTAAATTTAAGTATTGAGAGTAACAACGCGCTTTTAAAATTACTTGCGCTAATGGCAATAAACTATCGCCCTTTGCTACTCCATTCACTAACTGCTGCATAACACTGTCAAGCGGCAAATATTTAAATGACATGTTCTCAATCACCTTAGCGCTAACAAGCAGTGATTTTTCATTCAGCAGTGTTGTTAAAAATAACGGATCTGGTTTTAGCTCTAATAGCGCGGTGTGTAAGTTTTTATCACCTTCTTCACGAGCACGCAGTACTTTGCGCTGCCATACCTGATCAAACACTTTTAGGTATAAGCGCACTAAAGCAATTTGCCCTACATTAAGTAACATGCCCAATGTAAACGCATGCATTGGGTTTACCCCGTTAAGCTGGGCAAGCGTTTGCGCTGCAATTGCACACGACATGGTGTTGTCTTTTAACCTGCGCTTTAATAACGTGAAGGGTTCTGTGCTATGTGGCATCCAATGGCGCACTGCAAAAGTAGGCACTACAAGTTGCAGGTTATCTAAGCCCAAATAACGTAATGCCAACGCTGGGGTATCTACTTTGACTGAGGTGCCTTTACTGCGTTGCTTACGATAAAAAGGTAAATTAACTAAGGTAACCAGCTCTCGTCCAAGCCAGTTTAAATCGTTAACTAGCGGCTCTAAACGGCCAACCGAGGCGGCGCGAGTAGCCAGTATATCGAGTATGGCGCACACGTTACCTTCTATGCCAATGGTGTCTTTAATCACAAAATCGATGTCTTCAAGACGTTTAGCAATCACGGTTTCAATAACCGTATGTAATTTTTGACTGGTTTTTGCCTGTAACTTTTGATGTGAAGTACTTTTTTGTTGACGCTTTTGCTGAGCGGCCACTTCAACTTCTAATAAGGTACGATTTTTAACCGGTTTACCATCATTGAGATCTAAGGTATGAATAAAGCCTATTTGCTGGTTGGCAAAACTATGACCCAGTAGCAAATCATGCGCTCGTTGATGTAGCACGTTAACAATACGCTGTTGCTGCAATGTGTCAGTCATAAGCTCTATCTTAGGGGAAAAAGTAAATAGCTTGCAGGTATAAGCCTAGAAGCGTGTTAAAAAGTTATCAAGTAAAGCTAAGCCTTGCTCTGTCAAAATTGCTTCAGGATGAAATTGCACGCCTTCGAGCGCGAGCTCGTTATGTAATAATCCCATAATTTCATCACGCTGCCCAGTGTTGCTTTGAGTCCACGCTGTGACTTCTAGTTCTTTAGGCAATGAGTGTGCTTCAACAATTAAAGAATGGTAGCGGCACACTGTCAGCGGGTTAGGTAAACCTTTAAACATACCTTGATGCTGATGATAAATAGGCGATGTTTTTCCATGCATAACCTGTTTAGCTCGCACTACTTTACCACCTAGCACTTGAGCAATGGTTTGGTGCCCCAAACAAATACCTAATATAGGATAAACTCCTTTAAACTGCTCTACCACAGATAACGACACTCCCGCTTCAGTCGGGTTTTTAGGCCCTGGAGAAATCACAATATGATCTGGGTTTAACTGTTTGATCTCACTCAGCGTTATTTGGTCGTTACGTTTTACCAACACGTCTTGATCTAAGCGCTGAAAATACTGTACCAAGTTATAGGTGAACGAGTCGTAGTTATCGATCATTAAAAGCATGCAATAAAGTACTCAAAGTAATTAGGGCCTGTCGCAGGCATATTCTAACTGAAGCCTTTGCAGGTGTCAGCGTTTTGCAGCCCAACAAACATAAATAGACACACTAACAACCAATAACGGTTGATTTATTTTAGATCAGCCCAAGCTCTGTTGTATGGGGTCACCCCAAGTCACTGATCATTTTTATATAACGTGACGTGCATTATGCAACAGCCATTTAAGGAGTAACCTATGTTAGGCGAAGACCATTCATTAACCAAAGATTTTCCTGATTACACGCAAACTATTGCAAAACTTAATGCAAACGATGAAAACTTTGCAACCAAAGCAAAGCAATATAATGAAATCGATAAAGAAATTCGAGTACTTGAGCTACAAGACTCACCCATAGATGACGAAGCCATGCAGCAGTTAAAACACGACCGAATGGTATTAAAAGATTGGCTACATCAACAATTAACGGATGCTAATTAATTGTTGTTATTTGGCGCCTATTAAATTGTAGGCGCCAGAATTGAGTGTTCACCTCTCTCCCCTACCTTTCGCTCATCTATAATTTTAACCATTATGGTGCAAAAGCATTGCTATTCGTTTAGCTTAAAGACAAGCTGTCTTTATCTAAATTAAACAACACTATTTTTTATGTCTAAATACATACTCTCGATTGACCAAGGAACGACAAGCTCTCGAGCTATTTTATACACTAAAGATGCCGAGGTTTTTGACACGGCTCAACAAACCTTCCCTCAGCATTTTGTAAAAAATGGTTGGGTTGAACACGATCCTGTAGATATTTGGCAAACTGTATTAACCAGCGTCAAAAACCTCTTAGCGCAGCAACAAGTCACTGCCGCCGACATAATTGCCATCGGCATTGCTAATCAGCGAGAAACCACTTTAGTGTGGAATAAAAAAACTGGGCAACCTATTTATAACGCGATTGTATGGCAAGACCGACGCACCAGTGAATATTGCGATAGTTTACGCCATGCTGGGCATACAAAAATGGTGAATGATAAAACCGGTTTAGTACTCGACCCTTATTTTTCTGCAACCAAAGTTCGTTGGATTTTAGATAACGTCAAAGGCGCTAAAGAGCAAGCACAAGCAGGTGAACTAGCATTTGGCACGGTAGATACCTACTTATTGTGGCAATTAACCGACGGTAAAGTGCACAAAACCGATGCCACTAATGCCTCACGAACTTTACTGTTTAACATTCATCAGCAATGCTGGGATGAAGAATTACTGGCTTTATTTGATATTCCACTGGCTATGTTACCTGAGGTGATGGACTCAGCGGCTGATTTTGGGTTAACAAACAGCGAGTTGTTCGGTAGTGAAATTCCTATTTGTGGTATTGCTGGCGATCAGCAAGCGGCTTTAATTGGTCAAGCCTGTTTTGAAGAAGGTATGGCAAAAAGCACCTACGGCACGGGCTGCTTTTTAATGCTTAACACTGGCGATAAAGCACTAAAATCAAGTAATCGTTTATTAACCACTCTTGCATATCGGCTCAACGGCAAACCAACCTATGCGATTGAAGGCAGCATTTTTATGGCTGGTGCCACCATGCAGTGGATAGTAGAAGGCTTAAAGTTATTAGAAAACGCGGGAGAAAGTGAAGCCCTCGTCAAAGATGTTACCTTGGATCATGGGGTATTCTTGGTTCCCTCGTTTACAGGCTTAGGTGCGCCCTATTGGGATGCAAATGCCCGAGGCGCAATTTTGGGCCTAACCCGAGACTCAGGCATTAGTACTATTGTGGCAGCTGCCTTGCAGTCGGTGGGTTATCAAACCAAAGATCTACAAAAAGCCATGGAAGGTGACGGACTCCGCCCTAGTATTCTAAGAGTTGATGGCGGCATGGCAAACAATAATTGGGCAATGGCGTTTTTAGCCAATATTTTAGGCGCAAGCGTTGAGCGCCCCACTCTAACCGAAACCACTTCGTTAGGGGTTGCTTACTTAGCCGGTTTGCAAACTGGGGTGTATGAATCAACTGCGCAGCTTGCCAGCATGTGGAAAAGCGATCGTCGCTTTGAACCAACCATGAGCAGTGAAGAGCGCAACGATTTATACGCAAAGTGGCTACATTGCATTGCACAAGTTAGACTTTCTAATAGCACTGACGGCGAGAGTGAGTAAAATCTATGAGCGCACACGACAACGAATATGACTTACTCATTATTGGCGGCGGTATTAATGGCGCTGGCATTGCTGCCGATGCTAGTGGTCGTGGCTTAAAAGTACTTTTATGTGAGCAGAACGATTTAGCCTCTGCAACCTCCTCTAATAGCAGCAAACTTATTCATGGCGGGCTTCGCTATTTAGAGAATTATCAATTTAGATTGGTAAGAGAGGCATTACGTGAACGTGAAGTGCTATTAAAAAAAGCGCCGCATATTATGTGGCCGCTTTCTTTTAGGCTACCGCACCAAGCACACTTACGTCCTTCTTGGATGATTCGTGTGGGGTTATTTATTTACGATCACCTAGCGAAACGTGACACCTTACCCGCCTCAAAAGCGATTAAATTTGACAGCAATAGTGTACTTAACAACAGTATAACCCATGGCTTTGAATACGCCGATGGGTGGGTTGATGACGCGCGTTTAGTGATTTTAAACGCCCAAGCAGCGCATAATTTAGGCGCCACCATTGCAACACGCACCCGCTGCATTAAAGCAACGCGTAACGCAGATTATTGGGATGTGATTTTAGAGCAACAAGCCAGCAAGCTGCACCTAAATATAAAGGCAAAAAGTGTTGTAAATGCCGCAGGCCCATGGGTCGCGTCATTATTTGAAGATGTATTTACCCAGCCCACACCGCACACTATTCGCCTTGTGAAAGGCAGTCATATTGTAGTGCCCCGACTCCACAATGAGCCAGTTGCCTATATTTTACAAAATGAAGATAACCGCATTGTATTTGTCATTCCTTATGAGCAAGATTACTCACTGATTGGCACCACTGATGAAGAGTACACCGGCGATATTGCTGATGTAAAAATTAGTGAGCAAGAAATACAGTATCTCATCAGTATCACTAACCATTACTTTAAAAACACTATAAGCGCGGCCGATATTGTGCACAGCTTTAGTGGGGTGCGGCCACTATTAGATGACAAATCAACAGATGCTCAAGCCGTCACCCGCGATTACAAGCTGATATTAAACAACGACACCGATCATGCCGCTTTATTAAGTGTGTTTGGTGGTAAAATTACTACCTATCGAAAGCTTGCAGAAAACGCCGTTAATAAGTTAGCGCCTTTTTACCCACAAATGAGTGGCTCATGGACGAAAGATGCCCCTTTACCAGGCGGCGACTTTAGTAACCAAACATACCTTATCGCTCAGTTAGAAAGTAGCTACCCTTGGCTGGCAATCGACACCTTAAAACGTATGGTTCGCAGCTATGGCACGCTTAGTTATCAATTACTGGGGAACAGCCAAGCAATCGGCGATTTAGGTTATCACTTTGGTCATGGTCTGTATGCGCAAGAAGTTGATTACTTAGTAAACCATGAATGGGCAAGAACCAGCGCAGATATACTTTGGCGACGAACAAAGCTTGGGCTGCGCTTTACTGAAAAACAAGTCATTGCCTTGGGGCAATATTTAACTAAACATCCAGCTTGTCATAGTTAAGCTGCGATTAACTAACTGCTACAAGGTGCTGTGTTAATGCGGCTTTTTCATCAGTCGAAAGTGGTTGCTTTGTTTTGCTAGCAAAGTCATAACGTACCATCACCGTTTTACCAATGGCGCAGCACTTATCTTGCTGCCATGCTTCTTGGCGGATCACAAATGAACTATTGCCAATCTGCTCTATGCTGGTGTTAATTGTCACCTCATGGGCATAAAATAGTTCGCCAACAAACGACACTTCAACTTTAGCAATGATTAACTTCCAGTTGTGTGGATTTAGATCTGGCGTAAAAAATTTAAAAATAGGTACTCGGGCCGCTTCAAACCATACGGGGAGTACGGTATTGTTGATGTGTCCGAGTGCATCCGTTTCGCTAAAACGCGGCATCACTTTTTCAGTAAACATAATAATCCAATAATAATTAAACAGGTAACTCATGACGGACTTTATCCGCGTGTATGACAACGCGCTCAGTAATGAATTTTGCGATAACTTTATCACTACCTTTTCTCAAAGCCCGCATATTAAACAAGGGATGACATCGGGCGGTGTTGATCTTAATAAAAAAGATAGCCACGATTTATACTTAAACAATCATCCTGAATACGCAGAACAATTAAAACATATTCAACAAACCACTGCACAGTATGTTTTCAACTACATTGAAGAACATATTTTTATGATGATTGGGGCATTTGGTTTAAAGGTATATCACCCAAAAACAGGACAACCGGTTGATTTAACTCACGCCAACTATGACGAGGTAGGTAAACCACAACTCCCCTTATTGGTGCAGCAAATTTTTAGACTCGGTAATATTCAAGCGCAAAAATACGAAGTAAATAAAGGCGGTTATCCGTATTGGCACAGTGAGGTGTATCCGCAGCTACAGCATAATGAAGCACTGCATCGGGTGTTGTTATTTATGTTTTATTTAAATGATGTTGAAGAAGGCGGAGAAACCGAGTTTTATTATCAAAATCGTAAAATAGCCCCTAAAAAGGGCAGTATGGTGGTTGCCCCAGGCTACTTTACGCATACACATAGAGGCAATAAGCCAGTATCAAACGATAAGTATATTTTAACCTCATGGGTTTTGTTTAATCGAGCAGAGCAAATTTATGGAACGCCAAAAAGCTAAGTAATCAGACAATAAAAAAGCCACAAGTTTTTTACTTATGGCTTTTAAAGTGCTGAATGGGTAAGGCTTTAACCTAGTAACTCATCAAATAAATCAAATAACTTATCTAGCTCAGCTGTTGTGTTGTAATGCATACAGCCAATACGCACTACGCCGCCTTTATCAAGTACGCCTAACTGCTTGCATAAGCCTTGTGCATAAAAATTACCATCCCACACACAAATATGCTGTTTACCTAAAAACTCAGACACCTCACGCGGCTCTAGCCCTTCAAAGGTTAAAGCAAACGTTGGCGTACGCTCATTTAAGCGCTCAAGATCATCAATGCCAAATAGCTTGATACGCGGGTAATTAACTAAACGCGTTAAAAAGTATTCACTCAATGCCATTTCATGTTGTTTTGTTTTAGCAAACGCAACACGTAATTTTTCTCGGCGTGAGTGACTGTCATCAAGTTTGCTAATCGCCGCTATGTAATCAACCGCCGCAATAAAGCCTGCAAGTGCCTCAAAACTTTGCGTGCCGGTTTCCCAACGACCTGGTGCAACATCTTTTGCTGGCTCTACTTTATAAGGTGTAAACCCTTCTAAGTGCTCAGTTTTACCATAAACCATGCCTAAGTGCGGGCCAAAAAACTTATATGCAGAACAAGCTAAAAAGTCGCAACCTAACGCTTGTACATCAATCAGTTCATGTGGCGCATAGTGCACCGCATCAACATACACCAACGCATCCACATTATGAGCAAGCTCTATAATACGTTTAATGTCGTTAATAGATCCCGTGGTGTTTGAGGCATACGTAACGGCAACTAATTTAGTATTACTGTTTAATAGGCTTTCAAAATGCGCCATATCTAAGCTGCAATCAGCCTCGTTAATTAAAGCGGTTTGAACCTTAGCGCCTTTATCTTCTGCGGCTTGCTGCCATGACGACACATTTGAAAAATGATCAGCATTGGTCACAATAATCTCATCACCGGCTTGCCAATCGCGTGAAATAGCACGGCTAAAGCTAAAGGTCAGGCTAGTCATGTTAGGGCCAAACACAATATTTTGTGCACTGGGCGCATTTAACAAATCAGCCGCGGCTTGACGCGCATTCGCCATCAGCTCAACCGTTTTATCACTTGAAAAAAACGCACCGCCTAAGTTTGAGTTGTAGTACCCTAAATAAGCAGTCATTGCATTTAATACAGACTGCGGCACTTGAGAGCCGCCTGGGCCATCTAAAAATATTGGTGACTTACCATCAACGGTTTGCATTAAAGCAGGAAATTGCGCGCGCAATTGCATTAAATTCATTTTATTTCTCTTAAGCAGTTAGTACAAAGCAATCCAGGTAACCTGGTTTGTTAGCATCAATTTTGTTCATTGGCGTGGCGTTATGCCATACCTGACGGTCATTAATTAGTGCAAACATACCGTCTTTAATTTCCATTTTAAAACACGGTTCAGCTTGCTTGTTTTCGTATACTAGCAGTTCGCCGCCCTCAAGGTTTTCGTGTGAAACACCACATACACAAACATGCTCAAACCCATCTTGATGCACACCTTCTGGGGCTGCAGGCGTATCGCTATCAATGGCAAGCATTCTAAATTGATGTATTTCAATATCACGGTCTTCATCAATGCCGGTAAGCTCACAAAACTCACTTACAATGCTTTTCATACCTTGAGACTCAAGTAAGCTCTGCTCTAAGTTTTCATAAGTACGCTCAACATTACCCTGAAAGGTATTAATAGAATCGTCTTGAACAAACGCTTTGGCAGCTTGAAGTTTTAGCTCACCATTTTGAAATTTAATTACCGAGTAACGACGCTTACGAAATTCACCATCTGCATACGGATTTGCAGGTAGGTTATCAAAAGAAGGCTTAACCAAATCAATATTTGCTTGGTTAATAAAACGAAGTTGCAGAAGGTTCTGGTTGTTTAATGTAGTCATAAAATCCTGCTTATAATAATGATAATATTGCCGAGGATTTTAATGCATGTAGAGAGGATTTTTTGCTTTATTAACCATATCAATGACGACCTTTAACGAAAATTAATACAATCATGCAGCAAATGAAGCATTAACTATCTAATATTTTATTTGGACAATAAAAAACCCGCCAAAGCGGGTTTTTTTAAACACACTCTATAAATTATACAGCTTGCTGAATAATTACGTTGTCTGCCTTTTTAGTGTACTGAGGCATACGGTGAAAGTTCAAGTAACGGTAGGTATCTGCTGCCGTTGCATTGATCTTCGCTGCGTATTCTTGGTACTCAGTAGGTGTAGGTAATTTGCCTAAAATTGCTGCTACTGCTGCCAGCTCTGCTGATGCTAAGAATACGTTTGCCCCTGTACCTAAACGGTTAGGGAAGTTACGTGTAGAAGTAGACACAACCGTTGCTTTGTCCGCAACACGTGCTTGGTTACCCATACACAGAGAACACCCTGGCGTTTCAATACGTGCACCAACACGACCAAAAATACCGTAGTAACCTTCGTCTGTAAGTTGGTCTTTATCCATTTTCGTTGGTGGAGCAACCCAAAGCTGTGTTGGGATACGCCCTTTAAAGCCATCGAGTAATTTACCTGCAGCACGGAAGTGACCAATATTAGTCATACAAGAACCGATAAATACTTCATCTATTTTTTCGCCTGTCACATCAGAAAGTAGGCGTGCATCATCAGGATCATTTGGCGCACACAGTACTGGCTCTTTAATCTCAGCAAGGTCGATTTCAAGTACGTGTTTGTACTCTGCGTCTTTATCCGCTTCCATTAGTTCTGGGTTTGCTAACCAGTCTTGCATTGCAGTAACACGACGTTCAATCGTACGTACATCGCCGTAACCTTCAGAAATCATCCACTTAAGCATAACAATATTAGACTCAAGGTATTCGCTGATAGACTCTTTAGAAAGCTTAACAGTACAGCCAGCAGCTGAACGCTCTGCAGATGCATCGGATAGCTCAAACGCTTGCTCAACCGTTAAGTGCTCAACCCCTTCAATTTCTAGTATGCGACCAGAGAATTCGTTGATTTTACCTTTCTTCTCAACCGTTAATAGGCCTTCTTTAATACCGAAGTAAGGGATAGCATGTACAAGGTCACGTAAAGTGATACCCGGTTGCATTTCACCTTTAAAACGAACCAAAATTGATTCAGGCATATCTAGTGGCATTACACCCGTTGCAGCTGCGAACGCTACCGCCCCCGAACCTGCTGGGAATGAAATACCTAATGGGAAACGTGTATGTGAATCACCACCCGTACCTACGGTATCTGGTAATAACATACGGTTTAACCATGAGTGAATTACACCGTCACCAGGGCGAAGCGATACACCGCCACGATTCATAATAAAATCAGGAAGCGTATGGTGCGTGTTTACATCGATTGGCTTAGGGTAAGCGGATGTATGACAAAAAGACTGCATTGTTAAATCTGCAGAGAAACCTAAACAGGCTAAGTCTTTAAGCTCATCACGCGTCATAGGACCTGTTGTATCTTGCGAGCCAACCGTGGTCATTTTAGGTTCACAGTATTGGCCTGGGCGAATACCGGCAACGTTACATGCTTTACCAACCATTTTTTGCGCAAGCGTAAAGCCTTTGTCTGATACTTCAGTCACTGCTGGTACTTTAAATACGTCAGTTGCGCCTAAACCTAATGATGTACGTGCTTTGTCTGTAAGACCACGACCAATGATCAATGGAATACGACCACCAGCACGAACTTCGTCTAAAATTACCTCTGATTTAAGTTCAAATGTAGAGATCACATCATCAGTACCATGACGTTTCACAACACCTTCATAAGGGTAGATGTCGATTTGGTCACCCATGTTGAATTCATCAACATTTAATTCGATTGGTAACGCACCCGAGTCCTCCATTGTGTTGAAGAAAATAGGCGCAATCTTGTTACCTAAACATACACCACCCACGCGCTTGTTTGGTACGAATGGGATATCATCACCCATAAACCAAAGCACAGAGTTTGTTGCAGACTTACGCGAAGAGCCTGTACCAACAACGTCACCTACGTAAGCAAGTGGTAAGCCTTTAGTTTTTAATTCTTCAAGCTGAGTGATTGGACCTACTTCACCGTCTTTGTCAGGGTTAATACCATCACGCTCATTTTTAAGCATGGCTAATGCATGAAGCGGAATATCAGGACGTGACCACGCATCTGGTGCTGGTGATAAATCATCTGTGTTTGTCTCGCCAGTGACTTTAAATACCGTAACAGAGATTTTTTCAGCAACGGCTGGCTTATTGACAAACCATTCTGCAGCAGCCCAAGACTCTATAATTTGCTTGGCGTATGCATTACCTGCTTTTGCTTTTTCTTCTACATCGTAGAACGCATCAAACATTAATAATGTGTTCGAAAGGCCTTTTACTACAATTGGCGCTAACGCTTCGTCATCAAGTAGTTCAACCATTGGTGCAATATTGTAGCCACCGAGCATAGTACCTAGTAACTCAGCTGCTTTTTCTTTAGAAATCAACGGAGAAACAGCTTCACCTTTAGCAACAGCCGCTAAAAAGCCTGCTTTAATGTAGGCTGCATCATCAACACCTGGTGGTACGCGGTTGATCAGTAGTTCTAGGATGAACTCTTCTTCACCTGCCGGTGGCGTTTTAATTAGCTCAATAAGATCAGCCGTCTGCTGAGCATCTAATGGCGCTGGTACGATACCTAACGCGGCACGTTCTTCTACGTGTTTACGATATTCTTGTAGCACAGTATTGCCCTCTTGGTGACGTTAAAGTATTCGGTGGTGTTTACTAAACACACCATAACCCAATACCTATAGTATTCTATCTGCCGATTATAAAGCTTTTGTGCATAGATTAAAATCCATCCAGTTATGCAACTAGTTATACCGATTATTAATAATATGAATAGTTAACAAAGTAAAACCAACTCCCATGAATACCTATTAAGCAGCCATAAAAAAACCCAGCCTAAGCTGGGTTTTTACTCAATAATGAGACTATTAACGTAATACTTTTACACGTTTAATAGATTTTACGTGTGCTTCAACGCGGCGGTTTTCAGCATGCGCTTTTGCCGTATTCGCTTCATTTTTAAGGCGTTCTTCACCTAAACCTACCGTTGTAATGCGATCTTCTGCAATACCATCAGCAATTAGCTTTTTAGCTACTGCATCAGCACGTTTTTTAGATAACCATTTATTGTAAGACGCTTTACCTACTGCAGACGTATGACCTTCAAGAAGCACTGTTGTATCTGGGTACTCTTTTAAGAAAGTCGCTACTTCGTCAATATCATTTAAGTACTGCTGCGAAACTGAAGAATCATTGTTAGGGAATGTTACTAACAAGCTTACTGTTACTTCAGTATCTTCATAAAGTGTACAACCATCGCTACCAACAGCATCTGTCATAGGTGTATTGGCACATTTATCATCTACATCAGGGATGCTGTCTTTATCTGTATCAGCAAGTGCTACCGGCACAGGAACAATTTCTGGCTCTGGTGCAGGCTCAACCGGTGTTACTGGCGCCGATTTTTGACCAAAGAAGTAGTTTATACCTAATTTAGCGCCAACATCTGTGTAGCCTTTATCTAAACCTTGGTAAACACTGGTTTCAGCATTAACAAAAAAGTTGTCTGTAACAAAGTGTCGGTAACCTACACCTGCGTTTAAAAACGTGTTGTCATCAACAACATCAATATCTTTCAGACCAAATAAACCGTAGAAAGGACCGCCACCAAAGTGGTAAAGTGCATCGATACCATAACGTTCGCCGTCAATATCGTTGCGGTTGTTCAATACTTTGTCGTGAGCATTAAAGTCTAGGTCTGCGTACTCTAAACGCGCACTCCAGTAATCATTAAAGCGGTAGCCTAATTCAGCACCCCAGCCTGTTGACTCATTAACGTCAAGGCCAGCTTGCTCACGCATGTTTTTCCACGAAGCATCGTAATAATCGCCGAATGCACCGATGTAAAAGCCTTCTTGCTCGGCTGCGAAAGTAGATGCGCTAGTTGCAGCTAACGCAATAGCCATTGTAAGTGATTTTAATTTCATTGTTTTCTTCCCATTTTAACAACTAAAAATATAGCTAAGCATTGCTAGCTCTTCTAACTTACTTATATAGTAACTGAGTCTTTGTTAATCAATGCTTAACGCAAATATATTTTTTCAATATCTAGGATAATAAAACTAGCTCATAAAAAATGTCGATGAACACAGGCTAGCTCAAAAAGCAAACAATCGCTTTAAACTCCACACGATCACTGGCCTTTATGGAGTTATGGTATCACTCGTTCATAGTTTACTCTATGAATGAACATCGCAGGAGTAAAAAATGACCTTTTATATTCATTTTAAAATGCAACAAACAATACTTAAGTACCACAAAAAGTACGATAATTCTTATCATCTTCAGGCGGCTGTTGAAACTCTGTAGCTTGCATATTGCTTGCGTAAGGGCTCGCCATCACTTGGATAAAACGACTGAGTAACTCACTATCCCCATGCGTAGTGTACTGAGTAATAATATCTTCAATAATATGATTACGCGGAATCACACTTGGATTTGCCTGTCGCATTATATTATAACTATGCTCGTTAGTTCGTGTTTGCCATTGCTGTGCCCACGATACGAGTGCTGATGGTATTTGCGCTTGTCCAGTTAACGATTCAGTTAACGCATTAAAAGTATTGGTATAATCAAGCTGGTGTTGTTTTAATAACCCTAGTAACTCTCCCACCAACTTATTATCTTTATCATCCGCGACTGTTAACCCTAACTTTTGCGCCCACATAGCGCTAAATTGTTGGTTAAATTGCGTTGAAAAGCCCTCAATTAAAGGCGTCATCAATGCCACCGCTTGCTCGTCATCATCACTGATCAGCGCCATTAGACTCTCTGCTAAGCGGGCACAGTTCCAACTTGCCATGTTTGGCTGATTACCAAACGCATAACGCCCTTGTTTATCAATAGAGCTAAACACGGTATCAAAATCA
Organism: Pseudoalteromonas sp. APC 3694; assembly: GCF_030407565.1. Classification (NCBI taxonomy): domain Bacteria; kingdom Pseudomonadati; phylum Pseudomonadota; class Gammaproteobacteria; order Alteromonadales; family Pseudoalteromonadaceae; genus Pseudoalteromonas; species Pseudoalteromonas sp. APC 3694. The sequence goes on along the minus strand of NZ_JASDDE010000019.1, from coordinate 16,130 downwards.
AACTGGTTCATCATGGCACATGGGCCGTAATCTATGGTTTCACCACTAATTAAGGTGTTATCGGTGTTCATAACACCATGAATAAACCCCACCCTCATCCAACTTACGACTAATTTGACTTGGTTGGCGATCACTGCAGCTAAAAAATCTAAATAACGCTGAGCACCAGTGCTGTTAATCTCGGAATAGTGTCTTTGAATGGCTAAGTCGGCTAAGTTTTTTAGGCTAGTAACGTCACCTTGAGTGGCTAAATATTGAAACGAGCCCACCCGTATATGACTGCTGGCGAGTCGGGTTACAATAGCACCTGGTTGAGGTGGGTTCCGATAAACGGTTTCGCCACTGCCAACCACGGCTAAACAACGCGTTGTTGGAATGCCAAGCGCGTGCATAGCTTCGCTCATTACGTACTCACGAATAGCTGGACCTAATGCACAGCGCCCATCTCCACCACGCGAGAATGGCGTAGCGCCAGCGCCTTTTAATTGCAAATCCCAAAGCTGGTTTTTATCATCACTGATCGCGCCAAGTAAATGCGCTCGGCCGTCTCCTAAGCGTGGAGAAAAATGACCAAACTGATGACCCGAATACCCTAATGCAACTACAGAAACTGCTTGAGGTTCATTTCCACTGAATATATTTGCTCGAGAATCAGCATTTACTTGTATATTAAATTGTTCGGCTAAGGGCTCATTCCATAACAATAACTGTGGTGCTGTCACCTTGGCTGGATGATCGCTAATAGCAAACCCCTCACCAATATCGGTATACCTTGGCACTAATTTCATGTTTAATCCTATTGTTTTTGGCTGATACCTACGCGATTGTCGCCTACACCATAAGCGACAATTAAGCTTAGCTCTTGCATGCTTAAGCCGCTTTGCTGCTGCAGTTCATTAAAGAATGCCTGCGCCGCACTTAGTGACTTTTTAGTTTGTAATCCGCCATCTATAATTTTATGGGCACGCAAATAGCTTTCTACATCTCTTGAAAGTAAAAAAGTATCTTTCCCCGAGGCACGCAGTGCATAAGGACCAGTATTACCACCCAGCCTTGCACCATGTTTTTTTAAATACGCCCACAAACCAATAATATCTTCACTTGGCCAGTTAGCAATAAACTGACTAAAACTGCCGTGCTGCTCTACAACTTCATGGATCATATACGCATTATCAGTAATGGTTTTTACTTTTTTATAATTGCGCACAATTCGTTCGTCACTGGCTTTTTGTTCTAACATGTCTGGTGGCATCATCAATAGCTTTTCAACACTAAAGTCCCAAAAAACCTCTCTAAATCCGGCCCACTTACTGTTGATCACCGACCAATAAAAGCCACTTTGAAAAACCTTCCGAGTAAATTCTTCTAGCCAATCATCATCACTTAATGTGACGAGTTGCTTTGTTGATAAAGGTTTTGCGAGTAACAATTTAAGCATTTTTTCAGAGCCCTTTCGCTCCACTGCACGCTTATAAATATCACTAAATTTTTCCATCTACTTAATACCTTACTTCGACCATGAAACTAGTTTACGAGAAAAGCAGCCAATACGTAACCGTTGCTATTATCGATGAACTATTCTGTATTTAGTCACTTGACACCTAGACGGCTAAAGTGGTTTAATCGCCACACTTACCCTATTACATTGTATTTGCTGATTGATTTTTCAATAGCAAGTGCAAAGGGCTGGAAGAGGTGCGTTATTCAGGTAGCGTATGTTAGGAGCGCAAACTCCATTGAGCATACGTGAGGGGAATTAACGCCGAGAGGTAACACTTTTTTGTGAAAGATTACTTCGGGCGACTAGGTTGAATCCTAGCGACTGTCACCAATAACATATTTGGTGGAGAGCTTCTGGTCTTAGTATAATAAGGCCGTGCGCCCTATTATTTAAGCCCATTCGCTCTTCGAATTATAAATACATTCAAAGAGTCAGGCACCCTAAATACCCGCCAATAACTCGACGAATGCCCTATAAGTTCGTGAGAGATGATCAACAACTTCAATATTAACAATTTCCATTTATGGACTGCGCTGATCACCCCATTTGATCAAAATGGCCTAGTTGATTACGCAACCTTAGACACCTTGGTGGCCGAACAAGAAGCCGCTAACAACGGCATTTTATTACTTGGTAGCACTGGCGAAGGGTTAGCCCTGACCCTAAAAGAGCAGCAAGCCATCGTAGAGCATGTTTGCCAATTACAGCCGAGCGTCCCGCTTATGGTCGCAGTCGGTGGTAGTAACTTAAAGCAGCAGCTTGAATGGGTTAACTACTGCAACCAACTGCCTATTCATGGTTTTTTACTTGGCTCGCCTTTGTACGCCAAACCCGGTGCAGTGGGGCAAACGCATTGGTTTGAAAGCCTGCTCAATGCCAGTTCTCATCCTTGTATGCTTTATAACGTACCAGGACGTAGTGCGGTTAGCATTCCCATTGCAACCATTGAAAACCTCAAACAACATAAAAATTTATGGGCACTCAAAGAAGCCAGTGGCTGTATTTCTCAATTTGAAGCCTATCGACAAGCAGCGCCTGAACTAGCCATTTTTAGTGGTGACGATGCCCTCATGCCTTATTTTGCCCAAGCAGGTGCAAAAGGTTTAGTGTCGGTTGCAGCCAATGCATGGCCAGTGCAAACCCATGAGTTTGTAAAGCGCAGTTTAAGCGGCCAACACCCTAATCTTTTTGTCCAGTGGTCTAGCGCCATCAATAGCTTATTTTCAGTAGCAAACCCTATCCCAGTCAAAGTGTTAATGCATTTACAAGGGCGTATTAGCAGTCCGCATTTACGTCCACCTTTAACACACCTTGAGCTGACACACACAGATGACATTTCATCGGCAAACAACACCATTTTATCTTGGCATTAAATACAGGTTTTTATAATGAACTGGTTAGAACTATTAAATAATTTAGAAACGGGCGCAGTTCGCGCAGCAACACAAGACGAAAACGGCCAATGGCACGCTAACGTAGAAGTAAAGCAAGGCATTTTAGAAGCCTTTAAAAACGGTCAAAACACCGAGTTTGCTGGCGGTTTTGTTGATAAACATAACTTAGCGCCGCAATGCTTTGAAGCCACAGCAGGCGTTCGCATGGTGCCAGGTGGTTCAAGTGTGCGCCGTGGTGCACATGTTGCCAAAGGCACTATTATTATGCCACCTGCGTACGTAAATATTGGCGCCTTTATTGACGAGGGGACTATGGTAGATAGCCACGCATTGGTTGGCTCATGTGCGCAAGTGGGTAAAAATGTTCATTTGAGCGCCGCGGTACAATTAGGCGGGGTACTTGAGCCCATTGGCGCAAGCCCTGTGGTCATAGAAGACGATGCATTCATTGGTGCAGGCTGTGTGATTGTTGAAGGCGTGGTAGTTAAAAAAGGCGCGGTACTTGCCCCAGGTGTTCGCTTATCTGCAACCATCCCTGTTTATGACTGCGTTAATGAGCGTCAGCTTGATAAAGGCGAAGCAATCCCTGAATACGCGATTGTGATCCCAGGCTCTCGCCCTGCGTCAAATGACTGGGCCCGTGATCAAGGCTTGAGTATGTCGTGTGCCTTAATTGTTAAATACCGGGACGAGCAAAGTGACGCGTCATTATTGCTTGAAGAGGTTTTACGTTAATGACCTTTTTGAGTACGCCCGTTAAAAGCGCTATTGATGAGCTTTCGAGTAAACTCGATACTCCATTTTTTGTCTACGACCTTGACTCACTAGATGCGCACCTTGCGCACTTAGTGGCGCAAACCGAAGTAAAGCTTTGGTATGCGGTTAAAGCCAATCCCCTATCTAAAGTGATACAAAGTTTAGATAACGCTGGTTTTAACTTTGATGTTGCAAGTAAAGGCGAACTTGAGCAAATACTTGCCCAAGGAATTAACAGCGAGCGCGTGCTCAACACGGGCCCTGCTAAAAGCCCAAAACAAATTAAACATTTTATTGCACGTGGCGTACGCACCTTTGTGGCAGAAAGTCTTAATCAGGTGCGTTGGTTAAACGAACAAGCGACTGCCCAGCAGTGTCAGTTACAGGTTTTGCTGCGTGTTCAATTACGCTGGCCCGAGGGTGATAAAAACCCACTTGGTGGTGATAGCCTTACTCCATTTGGCTTAGGATGCGATGAATGGCAATCGCTAAATACTAAATACTACACAGCATTGAGCTTTGATGGCCTACATATTTTTCAGTGGGGTAACATGCTCAGCAGCGACAAACTTGCAGATCTGTGGTCGCAAATGATTACACCACTTACAGTCCTTGCTAATAACTTAAATATAAACCTGAATATTTTAGATTTAGGTGGCGGTTTAGGTATTCCTTACACCCTTAATGATCCGACTTTAAGCTGGGATGCATTAATAGCAGCCCTTGCAAAGATTAAACGCGATGCGGATGTTAAAGAGCTGTGGATGGAACTAGGTCGCTATGCTGTAGGCGAATGCGGCCACTACGCCACACCGGTGGTTGAGCGCAAATTAAACTACGGCCAACAGCAGGTAATTATGAGCGGCGGTATTAATCACTTATTGCGCCCTGCGGTTACTAATCAAGACTTTCCTGCGCGTTTATTACGTGATTCAAACGCAGCAAACCAAGCAATGAGCCTATACGGACCTTTATGTACAGCGCTGGATTGCTTAGGGGAGCACCAATTACCGAGCGATTTAAATGAACATGACTGGCTGGTGTTTAGTCAATGCGGTGCTTATGGTTTTACCGAAAGTATGCCGTACTTTTTGTGCCATGAACTGGCCGGTGAATATGTTATACACCATGGCGAAATCAACTGTATTCGCCAAGCAGAAGATGCAAGCCACTACTTGAGGTAATAAAAATGAATAACACCACAGCTATAAGCCAGGAAAATATTGTAGTTGGTGAAGTGGCAAATGGCCTACCACTGACCATTCCTGTCTATCGTTTAAAGGGCGATGGCACAGGCCCAAGTGTGTATATACAAGCTAATATGCATGGCGCCGAAGTACAAGGTAACGCGGTTATTTATCAGCTACTTGAACAGCTAAAAAACCTTAATTTAAAAGGTGATATTACCTTAGTTCCCTACGCTAACCCCATTGGCTGTAATCAAAAATCGGGCGAATTTACGCTTGGCCGATTCGACCCTATTACGGGGACTAATTGGAATCGTATGTATCACTGTAATAATCAGCTTGCATCACAGTTTGCAAAGCAATACTACGACGCTGACGATACCGCTCTAAGAACAGCGTTTAAAACCGCGTTAATTAATGATGTTGAGCAGCAACTTAATGGCCCAGACTATCGTTTAACAACGGGTAAACGCATAGCGCTAAACTTACAAAAATTGGCGCATCAAGCAGATATTGTTTTAGATTTACACACTGGGCCTATTTCTAGTCAGCACTTATATTGTCCTGAATATGCCACAGAAAGTGCCCGTTACTTTAATATTCCCCATGTGCTAGTGATTCCTAATGACTTTGATGGGGCAATGGATGAAGCGAGCTTTTGTCCATGGTGGCAACTTAGCGAGCAACTTGCTCAGCAAAGGCGTGAATTTAACGTACAAGTTGAAGCCTTTACGGTAGAGCTGGGAAGCCAAGAAAAAATAGATTTAAGCGCGGCGTTTGATGATGCTCAAAGTATTTTAAGTTATTTAAATCATAAGCAAGTATTTGTTGATGCGCCCTACAAGCCAAAAGTGATGACAAGGTATGGCTGCCAACTAAATGATTATATTGCTTACTATGCACCTATGGGTGGCATGGTTGAATACTTAGCCCCCCTTGGTGGGCACATTAAAGCGGGCGAACCTATAGCTAAAATACTGCGAATGGAACGCTACCTAAGCGAACAACCACTGCAAACATTAAGCTTTGATCTTGATGCGATTGCGATATTGCATTTTGCCTCAGCTAGTGTGAACCAAGGCACTGAACTTTATAAGTTTTTTACAAACGTTTTTGAGCTCTAGCTCACCCCTTATCATTGCGTGAGAGTCTAACTAGCGAGCTATTAGCTAGTTATCCAGTAAAAGCGACTTAGGTCGCTTTTCTTTTTGCTTTATTAAAGTTCAGGACAAATTCACCGCATACGTGTTAAAAATGCGTTATAATCACTACAAATCTGTTACTTCCCTCACTTACAAAGGAATTATAATGAGTTGGCGCCACTGGATACTACTCTCAACATTACTAAGTACTGCTGTTATTGCTGAAGAAACAGCAAAAAACGAGCAAAACAATGAACTTGAGCTGGTTAAACAATGTATATTAAATGAAGTGATAGGTGGAGACGGTAAGCAAACCCTCGATCAATTGCGCGAAAAATGCTCTGCAGTTGAAGAAAGCAAGCAGCTAACAGCTATCGATAAACGCCAAGCCCGTGAAGCGGTTGGCAAAAAGAATCGTAATGTAATTACGCCGCATAAACGTAATTATATTTTACCGGTTTCATATATGTCGAACCCAAACACTCGCCCGTTTGATGGATTTGCAGAATTAACCGATAAAAAAGATGGCGACCCTCTCGATAACCTAGAAGCTAAATATCAGTTATCAATTAAAGTACCTTTGTATGATGAGTTTGCCGACCCAGACCAAGCTATATTTTTTGGCTTTACTCTGCAGTCATACTGGCAAGTATACAACGACGATATTTCTTCTCCCTTTCGAGAAACTAATTACGAGCCAGAAATTTTCTGGATTAATTACTTAGACCCTGAAAACGTTTTATGGGGCGATGAAATGGCAATAGCCATTGGTATTTCGCACCAATCTAATGGCCGAAGTCAGCCAAACTCGCGTTCTTGGAACCGTATTTATGCCGATTTCATTTGGGAAAATGACGGCTTTGTATTCAGCTTTAAGCCTTGGTACCGCATTCCTGAAAACAAAAAGCCTGCGCCGTTAGATGCACGAGGTGATGATAACCCTGATATCTATAAATACATGGGTTACTTTGAATTTGGTGGCGCGTATCGCTTTCACGATCATGAATTTAGTTTTATGACTCGTAATAATTTAAATTCGGATAACCGCGGGGCAATTCAGCTTGATTGGTCATTCCCTCTATGGGGAAGAGTACGCGGCTATGCGCAGTATTTTAATGGCTATGGTGAGAGTTTAATAGACTATAACGCCGATATTGAACGCTTTGGTGTCGGTATATTACTGACTGATTTACTGTAATAACCGCTAATAAAAAAGCCAAGCAACTCGCTTGGCTTTTTCGTTTATTCTTATTACTTTTTAACCACAAACTGCCCTTCAAACTGAGCAACTACTTGATCACCATCAAAAATGGTTACTGGCACTAAATAGCTCGCCTTACCCGCCTCTTGTAACTCTATTAAGTTACCTTTACAGGTTTGAATATCAACACAGCCTTTAGGGTCGGTATTCAGTGGTTTTAAATATTTAATATTAGCATCGGCTAACACTATATTACCCTCAAGTCCGGCTTCTTTTAATGCTAAGTACGTTGCTCCCCAACCCGTTAGTGTAGCTAGGCTGTAAATAGAGCCTGCAAACATGGTGTTGTGTAAGTTTAAGTTAGCATTTAAATCTGCACGAGTAGTAAATTGCCAATCTGTGTAGCTTTCTACTTTTATCCCCATTGCATCACTAATAGGGATTGATTCACGCCATGTATTTTGCAGTACTTGAGTCCAATTAGGGTGACGAAACCAACCTGGCTCACTCGGCTTGAGCTTAACCATTTTATAATGTTGAACATCACCATAGGCTAAATGCGCTTTTTCTTTATTTTCGTAGCCATGGCGCTGATAAAATTCCAGAGCACGTTCGCGAGCAAACAGCACTAATTCATCAGCATCTTGATTCCACGCTATTTTTTCTAGCTCATGTAATAAGCGACTGCCAATATGTTGATTACGGTTACCCTCTGCAACCGCCATATAACGTACTTGAGCTTGTTGCTGATTATTAAAGTGCAAACGCGCCACACCCAGTACTTCACCTGCTTTATTTTTAATAAAGCGGTGTTCAGCTTCTTGCTCTAAATCGTCTTGCTCAGAACCACGAGGTTCGCCCCATGGTGCACGTAAAACTTGCCAGCGTAATTGGTAATAGGCTTGCCAGTCTTCACTACTTTGAGGGGTGCTCACTTGAAACATACAGACTCCATAAATTAAAAATGTAAAAATATTACGCTGTGCATTTTGTGAAAAACACCATACTCGATCTGGGTAAAACTGCAAATACGACTTTGGTTTCCTATAAATGACTGTAAAAAATTAATGACAAAATCGATTGCGCTTTACCCCTGCTGGTTTATGCTCAATACCATGAATAAATATATCCATTGCAGTAGTGGCCTGATCAGCAGGCACTTTATTGAGCATAGTTCATCGCTAGGCCAGTTACTTTATTGGCATAATCAACATGGCATAAATATACAAGTTCGAGAGCATCAACAGCTGCGCTGGCTACTTATTAACAACACCTTGCAATCAGTTATTTTAACCCGGAGTCCACAAGTATTACTGTTTCCTCACCTTGCCTATTTAGCAATGGTTTGGCAGCAACGACTAACGCCTAAAAAAATACTTGAGCTCGGTTTAGGTGGTGGTGCTATACGTAACTACTTATTAAAACTGTACCCTCAAGCGCAGCTAACTTCAGTAGAAAAAAACCCTCATATAATTGACTGTTATCAAGATTTTTTTGCCCTTAATGAAAAGGGCCAAATTTACTGTGAAGACGCACAAACAGTTTTAAAGTCAGCGGTGAATATAGATTGGATTATTTTAGATTTATTTAGTGAACTAGACGCCCCTAGATTCTTATTTGATTTATGTTTTTATCAAACAATTTATGAGGCGCTTGCTCAGCGGGGCATCTTATTTATTAACTTTTTATCGCAACATAGCTCCCAACTTACACAGCTACAACTTGTGCTTAAGCACGTGTTTGGGGAAGCAGTTAGTATTAAAAAGATCACCGGATTTGTGAATCACATTGTGGTTGTTGAAAAAACACTTTAAGCGGTTAAGTTAAAGGTAACCGGACCGTCGTTACATAAACTAACCTGCATATCGGCTGCAAATACACCGGTCGCTACCTTAATACCGAATAATTTAGCCTGCTCAACAAAGTAATTATATAATGCTTGCGCTTGGTCTGGTGTGGCTGCCGATGAAAAACTAGGACGCATGCCTTTTTTGGTATTAGCTGCAAGTGTAAATTGCGATATGACTAATAGTTCGCCTTGTATATCTTTGAGACTGAGGTTCATTTTATCATTTTCATCACTAAAAATTCGATAATTACTGACCTTGTGTAATAATTTATCAGCGACACGCTCATCGTCTTCTTTTTCAACACCAAGCAGTAATACAATACCTTGTTTTATTTCACCAACAATCTGTTTTTCTATTGCTACGTTGGCGTGTGTTACCCGTTGAATTAGTCCTTGCATTTATTCACTATCCTCTGCTCGTTGCTCTTTTTTATTGTAATGTTGCATGTTAATACACACAGTAAATTCAGCACCTAGTAGCACTACTACCCACGACAAGTATACCCATACAAACAAAATAGGAATGGTTGCTACCGCACCATAAATCACTTCGTATGATGGAAAATGGCTAATGTACAAAGCAAAGCCTTTTTTGGTTAACTCAAATAGCATTGCAGCAAACAGTGCACCTGGAATAGCAGCCCTAAATGAAACCCGCGTATTCGGCACTAAGGTATACAGCATGATAAAACCAGCCATAGAAATAGCATAAGGGAGTAGTTTTAATAAAAAACCACTAAACCCAGGGATCCCCTGATCAGCAAACGACACTAACGACACAATATAAGAGGTGACACCAATACTCGCACCCAGTAGTACAGGTCCCAAGCTCAGTACCATCCAATACACAGCAAAGGATATCATCATTGGGCGTTTTTTCTTTACTCGCCAAATACGGTTTAGCGTGGCATCTACATTACGAATAAGTAGCAAAGCAATGGCTGCCAAAAAGCCAATACCTACCGCCGTCATTTGATTAGCATTACCAGCAAACGAGCTAATATGTTCTTTAATAACATCGGAAGAAGTCGGCACAAAGTTAGTAAATAAAAAACTTTCAATGGCTAAACGGGTCGATTCAAACCCAGGAAAAGCAGAGAAGATTGCCACACCCACCGCTATCAGCGGAACCAACGACAACAAGGTAACGTATGCTAAATACCCTGCATTAATGGTTATTTGATCGTCTATACAGCGATTGAAATATTGCATCCACCAGCCTGGTTGCTGTTTTAGAAACACCTTAACTTGCTGTTTATAATGGGAGAGCTTATCATTCATACAATTAACTTTGTTAGTGGGCTTTTGATTATAATAACAATCAAGGCCATAATTTACAGCATTAACACTCGTAAATAGGAATTCAGATGAAAAAACAAACATTATTAGGGACAGCCATACTCTCGTTAATGCTGATGCTTTCAGGTTGTCAGTCGGCTTATTATTCGGCAATGGAAAAAGTAGGTGTTCATAAACGTGACATTCTTATTGATCGCGTTGAAGAAACGAAAGACTCACAACAAGAGTCGCAAGAAGAATTTCAATCAGCACTCGAGCGCCTAACTACCTTAATTAATTTCGATGGCGGTGAGTTGCAAGATGCTTACAATCAACTTAATGACGATTACGAGTCGAGCTTAGCGGCGGCAAACGAAGTATCAAGTAACATAAATAAAGTAGAAGATGTTGCTGATGCGTTGTTTGATGAGTGGAGCGATGAGTTAGAGCAATACAAAAGCGCCTCACTTAAGCGTCAAAGCAGTAAAAAACTAGCTGCAACTCAGCGCCAGTTTAGCCAATTACTTAGCTCAATGCGCAGTGCTGAGAGCAAAATGGAGCCAGTATTATCGTCTTTACAAGATAACGTGCTTTACTTAAAACATAACTTAAACGCACAAGCGGTAGCCGCTATAAAAGGCGAGTTTACTAACTTAAAGCGTGATATTCAGTTACTCATGAATGACATGAATAAGTCGATTGAAGACTCAAATAAATTTATTGAGCAAATGAATACCACAGGCTAATTACTATAAACTCGTTTACTAAGCCTACTAAATTGTAGGCTTTTTTATTGTTACTTTTTGTTACCTTTAAGCTCTTCGATAATCCGCTATTGTTGTTATACTTTTACAAAATAATAATAATTAGAACAGTAAAATGAAGTTCAAAGCCATTACCCTAATACTTGCATGCACAATGCTAAGCGCCTGCCAAACAGCTAACCATGTTGAAGTTATTGCAGGGGAGCAAACCATTACCCCGCTACATCAAAATGGCGAGCGAGAAGGACGGTTTAATAATCTTTACCCGGGTAAAAAAACTTACCCGACTACCTGTAAAAGCAACTGCTACCCAACTAGCCCTAAATTACAATGCGAAAAAGACAGCGAAAACTGCCAATTTATTGGTGAGCAACAGCCTATGAATTTAAATACAGGCTTTAGCTTACGCTGGCTGGGGCATGCTGGGTTTATGATCCGCACGCCTAACGGACAGCAAGTGTTACTTGATCCTGTAAAAGAGCAGTTTGACTCACCTGTAGATTTAGCATTTAGACTAGCCTCTGGGTTTTACCGACAGCCCGGCGATTGGCTCACAGATAGTGAACTGAAAAACTTAGACGCTGTGATGTACTCGCATATTCATTACGATCACTTTAATAAAGCAGATATAGAAGAGATCGGTAATAAACCCCGCTACTTAACACCACTAGGCATGGCCGACAACTTCCCTACAGGCGGGTTTAATATTAGTGAAATGGCGTGGTATGCAAAAACAAATATTGGCGATTTAGCTATCCATGCCTTGCCTGCTCATCACTTTAGCAGCCGTGTATTAGTACCCTTTATTTATGAAGACAACGATAAAGACCTATGGAATGGCTGGCTACTTGAACAAAATGGCAGCACCTTATTTTTTGCAGGCGACACTGGCTACTCAAAACATTTCAGCGATATACAGCAAAAATACGGTGATATTGATGTGTGCTTAATGCCGATAGCGTCTTACTATAGCGAAGATAACCCTAAATGGTATCGTTACGTTCATACAACCCCAGAAGACGCTCTAACAGCAGCACAAGAGCTAAACTGTAAAATAATGATACCTTGGGGATACGGTAACTCATCATGGAAAATGGGCGATCGCACGAGTCATTCAGCTTTACTGCGTTTATTGTATATGCACAAAAAGATGGACTCGAAAATACCCCTGCATATTTTAAATGAAGGTGAGAGTACTAAACTTTAATCAGTCATTTACAAAATTAGTAATAACTTCTCTGCTGAACTATGTTTAATTAACTAAACAGTGAGGAGGTTTTATGTTTCTTGTGCGACTCATTTACGCCAGCAAAATTAGTAGTGGTTTTGGGCCTAAAGATATAGAAAAATATTTTACAAAGCGCTCGAACCTATAATGTAAAAACAAACGTTACCGGCATGTTATGTTTTAGTAATGAGTACTTTTTACAGTGCCTGGAAGGCTCTAGAACGGCTGTAAATAATACCTACCAACAAATATTAAACGATAAACGTCACCACAATGTAATTATGCTCAACTATACCCAAATTCCTGAAAGAGAGTTTGAAAAATGGTCAATGGGCTATGTACCGCAATCTAAGCTAACCGAATCACTGAATCTCAAGTTTTCAGGCTCCATTGATTTTAATCCTTTTAAAATGTCTGGAGAAAGTGCGCATTTATTAATGCTGGCATTAAAAGACAGCATAGCAGGTACAATCAGTTAGTATAAAAATAGACTACGAGATTGTTTTTGATTGCTATTTAAGCCAAGCTAAATCATCCTTAATTGATGAGATGATTAATGAAAAAAACACTACTCGCTTTTAGCTTACTTTTTACCCAGCCACTCATGGCTATTGACGTTAGTCATACACCAACAGCTATCACTATTGATGGGGTTTCTGAAAGTGCATGGGACAAAGCCACTTGGCATAATATGCCATACTTAATGGACGGCACCCTACCAGACTCAGACAAGGATTTTAAAGGTCGCTACAAATTACTGTGGGATGAAGATTATCTATACTTGCAAGCCGATATTGCTGATGATGTACTAATTGATACGCACCCAGATCCAACGGTGAAATATTGGGATGATGATGCCCTTGAAGTTTTTATTGATAGTGACGCATCTGGCGGTAATCACCAATTTAACCATACAGCATTTGCTTATCATATTGGCCTTGATAACCAAGCTGCCGATTATGGGCCTGATAAAAAAGCGCATTTATATACCGACCACTTAGTTAGTAACTGGAAACGCAATACCACTGCGCCCTATAACATCACGTGGGAAGTGGCGATAAAACTCTACCCAAACGATTTCCAACAAGGCGCAAAAAATACACCGCTTAAATTAACTGAAAAACACGTTATTGGTTTTATGCTCGCCTACTGCGATAACGATGGTAGCGAAGTACGTGAACACTTTATGGGCTCACATGAAGTACAGCCTGTTAACGGCAGTCGCAACCTTGGCTATATAGATGCTGATGTGTTTGGAAAAATCACTTTACTACCAATAAAGTGATGTAAGTTAGCGTTTAGGTTGGGTTGAGCGAAGCGAAACCCAACGAAAACACACCCTACCAACAAAAACAGCTGCTTTTCATTATCGTCTGCTTTAAGCCCTTCCTCTTTTACTTTTCATTCCCTTCTCTTTGTGCAAACATTTTTAAGTGAATTACTCACAAAGAGGATAAGAGGCGCAGCGCTTTTAGAGGAAAAACACTATGTTGCATGGTTTATAAAGTCTAGCGGCTTTCACTTAATAGCCATATTAATACCAAGCGATTCAATGGCACTGTTCTAATCTGACAGCTGACGAATTAAAGATAATAGCGCTTGTTTTCACCCACAAAAAAGCCGCTGTATTTTGCAATACAGCGGCTTTTAAAATCATGATTCTAAATTAATAGATTATGACTTAGGAGCACGACCCGCACGTTTACGCTCACTTTCAGTTAAGTGACGCTTACGGATACGAATGTTCTCAGGTGTAACTTCAACTAGCTCATCATCATCGATAAACTCAAGCGCTTGCTCAAGTGTATAATCTAGAGGTGGAACTAGAGATTGTGCTTCATCTGTACCAGATGCACGAACGTTTGTAAGTTGCTTACCTTTAAGTGCGTTAACTGTAAGGTCGTTATCACGGCTATGAATACCGATAACCATACCTTCGTATACTTCAACACCGTGACCGATGAATAAACGGCCGCGCTCTTGTAAGTTAAATAATGCGTTAGTTAGTGCTTTACCTGTTGCATTTGCAATCATTACACCGTTCTTACGAACACCTAGCTCGCCACCTTTGTGCGGACCGTAGTGATCGAACGTATGGTAAAGTAAACCAGAACCCGATGTTAACGTCATGAACTCAGTTTGGAAACCGATTAAACCACGGCTTGGGATCATAAAGTCCAAACGCATACGGCCTTTACCATCTGGGGCCATATCAGTAAGCTCACCCTTACGAAGACCAATTTGTTCCATGATAGAACCCTGGTGCTCTTCTTGACAGTCAATTGTTAGTGTTTCATACGGTTCTTCTAATACGCCATCAACAGTACGTAAGATAACTTCTGGACGAGATACCGCTAATTCGTAACCTTCACGACGCATGTTCTCGATTAAGATACCTAGGTGTAATTCACCACGACCCGATACACGGAAGCTATCTGGGTTATCTGTATCTGCAACACGAAGTGCTACGTTGTGTACTAATTCTTTGTCTAAACGCTCACGAATATTACGTGATGTTACAAACTTACCTTCTTTACCACAGAAAGGAGAGTTGTTTACAGAGAACGTCATTGTTACTGTTGGCTCATCAACACTTAGTGGTGGCAATGCTTCAACGTTGTTTGGACAACAAAGCGTATCTGAAATCTTAAGCTCGCCTAAACCTGTTACTGTTACGATGTTACCAGCGTAAGCTTTATCAGTTTCAATACGTTCAAGGCCTAAGTAGCTTTGTACTGAACCAATCTTACCGTTACGAGTTGTGCCGTCTGCACTGATAACCGTAACTTGTTGGTTAGGTGCAACAGAACCACGTTTAATACGACCAATACCAATTACACCCTTATAAGAGTTGTAATCAAGCTGTGAAATCTGCATTTGGAAGTCACCTTCAGGATCTGCATCCGGTGGTGATACTTCGTCAACGATCATCTTGAACATAGGTTCCATGTTATCAGATGCTTCGTCTAAATCTAATGTAGCCCAACCATTGATTGCTGATGCGTAGATTACTTTAAAGTCTAACTGTTCATCAGTTGCGCCTAGGTTATCGAATAAATCAAAGATTTGATCCATAACCCAATCCGGGCGAGCACCTGGCTTATCAATTTTATTGATAACAACGATTGGCTTTAAGCCTTGCGCGAATGCCTTTTGCGTTACGAAACGCGTTTGTGGCATTGGACCTTCTTGAGCGTCAACAAGTAGTAATACTGAGTCAGCCATCGAAAGTACGCGTTCAACTTCACCACCGAAGTCGGCGTGTCCAGGAGTATCTACGATATTGATATGGTAATCATTCCATGAGATAGCGGTGTTTTTCGCTAAAATGGTAATACCACGTTCTTTTTCAATGTCGTTTGAATCCATCACGCGCTCTTCATTACCGCCGCGTGTTTCTAATGTACCTGATTGCTCAAGTAGTTTATCAACCAGTGTTGTTTTACCGTGGTCAACGTGGGCGATAATTGCTATATTTCTTAACTTTTCGATGCTCATATATTCACTCAGAGAAATTGATCTCATTGATCCTGCAGGGGGCTATACGTTCTCACCTGCGCTTTCACGAGATGTCCCAGCATAGGATTTAAAAGGGCGCATATTATCCCCTATAAATGGAATGGATGAAAGTTTATCCAAAATAAAATTTCAAACTTTCTCAATAAAATAATTAACCCATTGTTTTAAAATAATTAATTATGATAATTAATTTTTAGATATTTATATAAAAAGATGGTTTTGGGTTAATTTAAAGCAACTTTACTGCGTATTTTGCATTTTCTTTATGCTAGTCTAAGGTGATTAATTTACAAGCAATTATTGCTTTGTAA
>NZ_JASDDE010000018.1:0-69033 GCF_030407565.1 Pseudoalteromonas sp. APC 3694 | reverse complement strand
TAGACGATGATTATCGCTCAACCCTGTTAGAATCTGGGATTAAAATGCGCTAGCCGTGGCAAAAAGGGCGATTCCTATACGCCGAGTGAACTTTTATTTAAATTTAGTTGTCTATTTAGTTGTCTATTGATCTACAAAGGTTTGCCCAAACATATAAGAGTTGGTAATCTAATTTTAGTTAAATTACAGGAACTACTTAGTTTCACTTACAGGAGCTCTACAATGGCATTTAATCAATCGTACAATACTGCAAAGCCGGTAATGTCGACCATTGAAACAAACAAAGTGCTTAAAAACACTTATTTTCTACTTGCAATGACACTTGCATTTAGTGCCGTCACCGCCGGCATTTCAATGGCACTGCAATTACCTTATTTCATGGGACTAGTGTTCACTCTGGTTTCGTTTGGCCTTCTTTTTGTTGTAAACAAAAAAGCCGACACAGCATCTGGTGTATTTTGGGTGTTTGCGTTTACAGGATTAATGGGAGCTGGTTTAGGCCCACTCCTTAATCACTATGCACAATTACCTAATGGCCCTATGCTAATTATGCAAGCGCTAGGTTCTACGGCGTTAATCTTCTTTGGTTTATCTGCTTATGCACTTAACACTAAAAAAGATTTCTCGTTCATGGGTGGTTTTTTAACTGTGGGCTTAATTGTGGTTATCGTGGCAAGTATTGTAAATATTTTCCTAGGTAGCTCTTTAATGTTTATGGTACTAAACGCAGCCGTGGTACTAATCATGTCTGGCCTAATTTTGTTCGATACGAGCAGAATCATTAATGGCGGCGAAACGAATTATATCCGCGCAACGGTTTCTTTATACCTGAGCGTTTATAACTTATTTACGTCTTTACTTGCGTTACTTGGCGCAAATAATGACTAATTAAATAGTTCTGTTAAAATAGCCCCTTTATTGGGGCTTTTTTATTGGAATAGTTTTGGCACGCTTTGTACTTTCTTTACATACTCCACCATCGGATCACGATACCACACAGCGTATTGTTAAATTTGCTCACGCTTGTTTAGCACAAGGGCATAGTATTGATGCAATATTTTTATACCAAGATGGTATCTATCATGCTTCTACTCATTTTGAGCTTGCCTCTGATGAGCTCAATTTATCCTCGCTTTGGCAACAGCTAGCCGACAAAAATATTAATTTAATGCTGTGCGTTACGGCAGCTGAAAAGCGTGGCTTAGATATGCAAAATACTGGTGTATTCGCTGTAGCTGGCCTCGCTGAATTTGCTATGTTAGCCAGTGAAGCAGATAAATGGATACAATTTAAATGATTAATGTACTCGTTATTAGTCAATCAAGCCCATTTGATGACATGCATATTCGCGATGCACTCGATATGACGCTTATTTTTGCCGCAGTTGATCAAAATATAAGTTGGTTGTTTAGCGGTCCTGCGGTGCTAGCTCTTAAAAAAAATCAAAGCCCGAATAGTTTGGGGCTTAAAGATTTTTTTAAAAATATTAAAACCCTAGAAATATATGATGTTGATAATATCTACGTGTGTGAGAAGTCACTCATTGACTACGGTTTAAGTAAAAATGAGCTACTTATTGAAGTAAAAACCGTTAACTTTAATGCCCAAAAACAGTTAATTCAAAATCAGCAGCACGTGGTAACGCTATGAGCACTTTACATATATTTTCAAAACCACTGAATTACTACAGTGCAAACAGTCTCGATAATCTGATTATGCTAACAGACTCGGTTTTATTAGTGGGTGATGCCTGTTTTGCTAAAGGGCAATACAGACAATTTGCCGATTCGCTTTATATTTTAAAGGACGATGCAGCGGCGCGTGGTATCTCTTTAAATTTGAATGATAAAGCGATTAGCTATGATGAGTTCGTTACCCTAAGTTTATCATCTAAACAATCAATTACTTGGTGATTTATGCTGGAATTTAATAATCAAACAATAGACACAGATAAGCAAGGTTACCTGCTAGATCATACTGATTGGTCAAAAGAGTTAGCCGATGTTATTGCACAACATGAAAGCATTATATTAACCGAGCAGCATTGGGAAGTTGTTAACTTTGTGCGCGCATTTTATCTAGAATACAACACCAGTCCAGCCATTAGAATGTTAGTCAAAGCGATGGCTAAAGCGCTCGGTGAGGATAAAGGTAATAGCATGTACCTGTATAAGCTTTTTCCGAAGGGACCGGCCAAACAAGCCACTAAAATTGCGGGCTTACCTAAACCTGCACGGTGTATTTAATGAAACAAAAAGCTAAAAACACGTCATCATCAACAAGTAAACGCAATACAGGTCGTACATATTCGCGCAGTGCTGTAAAAAAGAGCCCGATAAAAAGAGCAATTAAGCCACAGATAGCCCAAAGCGATAAAAAAGTTATTTTATTTAACAAACCTTATGATGTCCTTTGCCAATTCACAGACGAGCAAAATAGACAAACACTGGCTAATTTTATTCCTATTAAAGATGTTTATGCTGCGGGTCGCTTAGACAGAGACAGTGAAGGCTTGTTATTATTGACCAATTGCGGGAAATTACAAAATACCTTAACCGCTCCTGGTAAAAAAACCAACAAAACGTACTGGGTACAAGTTGAGGGGGTGCCTACAGAAGCATCTATTGATGCGCTCAGTCAAGGGGTCGAACTCAAAGATGGATTAACCTTACCTGCACAGGTAAAATTAATCGATGAACCAGCGCTTTGGCCACGCAATCCCCCAGTGAGAGAACGTAAATCAATTCCAACATCTTGGTTGAGTATCACTATAAACGAGGGGAAAAACCGTCAAGTTCGACGAATGACCGCACACATTGGCCACCCAACGTTACGGTTAATTCGCTATAGTATTGGTAAATACACACTCGATGGAATTGAAACAGGTCAATATAAAATCAGTGGACCACTAACCAACAGTAATACTTTACGTTAACCTTTGCTTATCTGGTATTAAAAGCAAAGGTTAAACATGCTGGGTTATTCATGCCTTCCTAAGGCAATACAATTTCTGCCCTGCTTTTTTGCATAATACAGCGCACTATCCGTTGCTTTAAAGAAATCGACATGGTTAGTTTTTTCGCCATGTTTTACCGTATGAACGCCCATACTCACAGAGAGAAAGCCAGTAAAACTATCTTCATGAGCTATCGCTAAATCTTCAATAGATTTTTGTATTTGTTCGGCAATAAAGAGCGCACCTTGATCATCTGTTTGAGGGAGTAAAACAACAAACTCTTCTCCGCCATAGCGCGCTACAAAGTCCTCAGGACGACTGACTGTTTCTGCTAGCTTTTGCGCTACGCTATGTAAACACTTATCCCCTGCAATATGACCATACCTATCATTAAATTTTTTGAAATTATCTATATCAATAATGATCATAGAAAGTTGAGTATTTACTTTTATCAGTTTTTTAAATTCAGCATGTAATTTTTCGTCAAAACGGCGTCTGTTGGCAATTTTAGTCAATGAGTCTAAAAAGGCCATATCGCTGAGTATCTCTTGGGTTTTCAAACGCTCCGTCGCATCGTTAAATACAGCAATAAATTCACTTTCTACACTAATACCTGACACTTGCATTATCACTTTCGAACCATCTTTACATACAATTTGATAGTCATTAGCAGGAATATCGTCATTATTTTTATTTGCCTGCGCTAAAGACTCACCCCACATCGTTTGAGCAGACTCTCTATAACTAGGCTCAGGATACGCGACCTTCCACCACTGTTTTAAATTAGGGATATCATCGATTGTATAGCCAAATACATCTACAAACCGTTGATTAAGCTTTAAAATATCGCCGGTTACCATACAAACATTACACACGGGCAAAGGCAAAATAGTAAATAATTTTGCATAATGGCTCAGCTCATGTTTTCGCATTGGATGTTCAGTTGCACTACTAACAAAACGCTGCTGTTCAACGTGTTTCATTTCAAGAGAAGCATTCATAGTGGCAACAAAATGCCATTCTAACCACCACTTTTCTAGCTGCTTTAAAATAACTTGTTGAAAAGGATTAATAAAGTCTAAAGAATGTTCAATGAGTCTAAATAGCGCTGAAATAGGGTTGGGTTCTTCAAAGCGGTAAGGACGAGGAACCCTAATGGTTTGATAAAACAGTTGGTAGGCTGATTCTTTAACGTTATGTGGTAATTGTTCTGCTACTAAGCAATCATCGCGTTGTACCTTTGTTGATAACTCAACAACGTAAGATTTTACCTTTTGTGCTTGAGAAGCATAATTCATATATTCATTCCATTGACTATATTATAAATACTTATTTGCGTGTTTATTCAATTTAAACTCACTTAAAGGTATTGCATAATCATTTGGTTGTAAAGGTTTGTTAATAACAATAATAAATATATTCTTTGATATTCTTTAAATAGTACTAACACCTTAAATAAACAACATTTACTCATCATTTATAACTTAAATGAGTGTTTGTAATTTAATGGCCTGACATTTGGACCTGTTGTTCTTTGCAAATTAAAATGTGTTCAAACAAAGGGGCTATAATAGCACCGCAAAATGTGTAATCAAATCGACTAAGTAAAAATCGACTAACAAAGAGTAAATCATCCCTAACCAACATAAAAAAAAGCAACAAAATCTATTCAATAGCCCTTCCTCTCTTTAAGCACTTACAAAATACATGCTATAATCGCGGCCTTTCCAAGTTAACAGTAATCTGTATAAGCGAAATTATTCATGAGCGAAAATAGTCACATTAAAGTCATCGTTGGTATGTCCGGCGGTGTTGATTCTTCTGTATCTGCATATTTATTAAAACAACAAGGCTACCAAGTAGAAGGCTTGTTTATGAAGAATTGGGAAGAAGATGACAATGATGAATATTGCGCTGCCGCTGAAGATTTAAAAGATGCCCAAGCTGTCTGTGACAAATTAGGTATTGAACTTCATACCGTTAACTTTGCAGCAGAATACTGGGACAACGTATTCGAATACTTTTTAGCTGAGTACAAAGCTGGTCGCACACCTAACCCAGACATCATGTGTAACAAAGAAATTAAATTTAAAGCCTTTTTAGAATTTGCGGCTCAAGCACTTGGTGCTGACTATATAGCAACGGGCCACTACGTACGTCGTGAGCTCAGAGATGATAAATATGTTATGTGCCGTGGCCTAGATGATAATAAAGATCAAAGCTACTTTTTGTACACATTGAGTCATGAACACATCGCGCAAACGCTGTTCCCTGTGGGAGATATTGCCAAGCCAGAAGTGCGCCGTATTGCTGAAGAGCAAGATTTAATTACCCATGATAAAAAAGACAGCACCGGCATTTGTTTTATTGGCGAGCGTAAATTTAAAGATTTCTTACAAAAATTCTTACCTGCTCAACCTGGTGTTATTGAAGACACAGATGGTAACAACGTTGGTGAACATGAAGGCTTGATGTACCACACCTTAGGTCAGCGCAAAGGCTTGTTAATTGGTGGTATGAAAGAGGGCTCAGGCGAACCTTGGTATGTTGTAGACAAAGATGTTGAACGCAATGTATTGATTGTGGGCCAAGGTAAAAATCACCCTCGCCTTTACAGTAATGGCCTAAATGCCAACCAATTACACTGGGTAGATCGTGTTGGTCCTCAAGGAACTACTCGTTGCACCGTAAAAACACGCTACCGTCAAGAAGACCTAAGCTGTACCTTGTTAGTCGGTGAAGATGGTATGGCACGCGTATTATTTGATGAGCCACAAAAAGCGGTAACCCCAGGACAATCTGCCGTATTTTACGCTAATGAAGTGTGTTTAGGTGGTGGTATTATTGACTCGGTGATCAAATAATGAATCAACATCAAGTCATGGCGCTTGCAGCCATGTGTCAAGTGGCTAAGCAAGTTCAGAAGGTTGCCCAATATGGTCGCGCTGATGAACAAGATTTATCGATTTTATTATCAAGTATTGTGCAAACCTCGCCAGCTTCCCCAGAAGATGTTTATCAAGGTGAACATAACTTACGTGATGGCTATAAAACATTGATGGCACAACTGAGTGCCGGTGCTCAAAAAGATGTAGAAATAGTCAAATATGTAGGTGGTTTAATGCAGTTAGAGCGTGCGCTTAGTGCTAACAGTAAAAGCCTCAATGAATTAGGTAAACGTATTGATGATATTCATCGTCGTTTGGATCATTTTGCTATTACCGATGACAGTGTTGTTGCCGGTTTAGCAGATATATACTCGTCGGTGCTAAGCCCCCTTGGGCACCGAATTCAGGTTTATGGTAAACCCGAGTTATTAAAACAGCAGCTCACGCAAAATAAAATCCGCGCATTACTTTTAGCCGGAATTCGCAGTGCAGTATTATGGCGACAAATGGGCGGCAAACGTCGTCATTTCTTTTTTGCGAAAAGAAAAATTCTCGCCATAGCTAAAACAAAAATTTAATTATCGTTCAAACTAAAATTTAGGAGTTATTATGGAGCTTTCAGCGTTAACGGCTATCTCTCCGGTTGATGGTCGCTACGGCAGCAAAACCACTGAACTACGCAGTATTTTTAGCGAATTTGGATTAATCAAATACCGCGTAACCGTTGAAGTGCGTTGGTTGCAAGCGTTAGCTGCAGCAAGCGAGATTAAAGAAGTCCCCGCTTTTAGCGACGAAGCAAATGCGCTGTTGAATGCAATTGTAGATAACTTCTGTGAAGCTGATGCTCAGCGGGTTAAAGACATCGAACGCACGACAAACCATGATGTTAAAGCCGTAGAGTATTTACTAAAAGAAAAAGTAGCTGATAATGCTGAGCTACACGCAATTAACGAATTTATTCACTTTGCCTGTACTTCTGAAGATATTAATAACCTATCTCATGGTTTAATGTTAACTGAAGCGCGTAACCACGTCGTTTTACCTTATTGTGATGAGTTATTAAGCGCCATTAAAGAAAAAGCAATTGAGTACAAAGCCATTCCAATGATGACTCGTACACATGGACAGCCTGCAACGCCTTCGACTATGGGTAAAGAGTTTGCAAATGTTTACATGCGTTTAAAGCGTCAACGTGACCAAATTGCACAAGTAGAAATGCTAGGTAAAGTAAACGGTGCTGTGGGTAACTACAATGCACACCTAAGTGCGTACCCTGACTACGATTGGCATACCCACGCTGATAAGTTTGTAACTAGCCTAGGTTTAACACTCAACCCGTTTACCACGCAAATTGAACCGCATGATTACATAGCAGAGCTTTTTGATGCAATTGCACGCTTTAATACCATTTTGCTCGATTTTGACCGCGACATGTGGGGCTACATTGCACTTAATCACTTTAAGCAAAAAACCATTGCCGGTGAAATTGGCTCATCAACTATGCCACACAAAGTGAACCCGATTGATTTTGAAAACTCAGAAGGTAATTTAGGCTTAGCCAATGCTATCTTTGGTCATTTAGCACAAAAACTACCTGTGTCTCGCTGGCAACGTGATTTAACTGACTCAACCGTATTACGTAACTTAGGTGTAGGTATGGGTTATGCGGTAATTGCATACCAATCAACCCTTAAAGGTGTAAGCAAACTTGAAGTAAACGAGCAACGTTTAGCAGATGAGCTTGACCAAAACTGGGAGCTGCTCGCTGAGCCAATTCAAACCGTTATGCGTAAATACGGTATTGAAAAACCATATGAAAAGCTAAAAGATTTAACCCGTGGTAAACGTGTAAATCAAGAAATTATGGCTGATTTCATCGATGGTTTAGATTTACCAGACGCTGCAAAAATTGAAATGAAAAAACTAACGCCGGCTAACTACATTGGTCGCGCTGTTAAGTTTATTGATGATTTAGTTTAATCACTCAAATCTACTAATAAAAAGCGAAAGGTACCTGCCTTTCGCTTTTTTCATTTAGGTCTTAACGTTATAGGCATTCTATGTATCAATTAAAAATAAATGAATTATCAGAGCAAGCGTTTTTAAGTCAATATTGGCAAAAAAAACCACTGTTGATCAAAGCTGGTTTTAAAGATTTTCAAGACCCACTTGATGCGAATGAACTCGCAGGCCTTGCTATGGAAGACAGCATAGAATCGCGCATTATTACTAACCACAATCAACAATGGCAATCGCATCAGGGACCATTTGACGATTTTGAAATACTCACTGATCAGCACTCGACACTACTCGTGCAAGCAGTGGATCATTGGCATCCAGAGGCTGCTCAGTTACTTGAACCTTTTCGCTTTATACCTAATTGGCGAATAGATGATTTGATGATCAGCTACTCAACCCCAGGTGGCGGTGTTGGCCCACACCTAGACCAATACGATGTATTTATTATTCAAGGTGAAGGTAAGCGCCATTGGCGGGTAGGATTACCCGACCCAACACTAAAACAGTTTGCTCAAAATAAAACATTACTGCAAGTTGAAGCTTTCAGTGCAGTAATTGATTGTATTTTGGAGCCCGGTGATATTTTGTATATACCACCCGGTTGTCCTCATGAAGGCTATGCGGTTGAGAATGCACTTAACTATTCAGTCGGTTTTAGAGCACCTAATCAACAAGATTTACTTTCAAGTTTTGCTGATCATATTATCGACACAGAAAGCGGCCAAAAAAGGTATACCGACCATACCCTCGCCCTGCGTGATTCTAAAGGTGAGCTAACCCAAAGCGAAGTCGATAAAGTAAAAACGTTAATGCAAGCATTGCTAGAAGACGAGAGTTTATTTAAACACTGGTTAGGTAATACCCTTAGCCAACCTAAGCATGATATGGACTTAGCTCCTGAAGAAGACCCATTTAGTGTCGAACAAATACAACAACTGCTTGAGAACCAAGTAACATTTGAGCGTTTAGGGGGCACACGTGCTATTTATCAATGTATGGATACAGAGTTACTTCTAAGTATCAATGGCGAAAACTACGCTTTACCCTTATCTGATTTAGAAGCGGTAAAACAGCTTACTGATTTTATTGAATTTGATAGCAGCGTGCTTAATGCAGCCACACCTAGCCTAGATTTTATCGAAACTTTTACTACACTGGTTAATGAGGGTATTTGGTTTAGCTAGGAGGAGGTCATGGTTTATACCGTTGACAAAGTTGATTGGCAAAGTGAAAAAAGTCAACTGCAACATATAAGGGAGCGAGTGTTTGTATATGAGTTACATATTCCTAAACGTATTGAGTTTGATAACTTAGATGCACTCGCTCAACATATTCTGGTCACCGATAATATGCACTCACCTGTTGCCACAGGTCGATTATGTAATGATGGTTTAATTGGAAGAATCGCCGTATTGCCGCAGCATCGCAACCGCCATGTTTATAAGTCACTGCTTAATTTCATTGTTAAATTAGCAGCGGAGCAAGGTATTGAAGCAATCAGTATTAATTGTATTTTAAACGAAGTAGAACGATTCAAAAATAATGGGTTTACTGTGCAAGGCCACGTCTTTATGGAAGCAGGTATCCCAAGGCAACGTATGCAGTGCCCTATTGCATGCTTTGAAACACGGCCATTTACTTTAGTGCATTAACGAAAAAACGAGCCACTTGGCTCGTTTTTTTCTTTATTCTTGTCGGTAATCTTTGAAAAAACGCTGCATTTTCGCCATTGCACTCGATAAATCATCTTTATTAGGTAAAAACACCAATCTAAAATGATCAGGCTCTGGCCAGTTAAAGGCGCGCCCATGTACTAACAATATTTTTTCTGCCTTTAACAAATCAAACATCATTTGCTCATCGCTTTTAATATTGAATTTAGCGGTATCCACTTTAGGGAAAGCATAAAGCGCCCCTTTAGGCTTTTTACAACTAATTCCATCAATCGCATTTAAGCCGCGCCAAGCAATATCACGTTGCACATATAAACGCCCACCGGGGTCAATTAAGCTATCAATTGACTGAACGCCACCCAATGCTTGCTGAATTGCATATTGTGCGGGCACATTGGCACAAAGACGCATTGAGGCAAGAATATCTAAGCCTTTAATTAAATCTGTCATTAATGCGGTGCGACCACTTAACACCATCCAGCCCATTCTCAGCCCAGCAGCACGGTATGTTTTAGCTAAGCCATTAAAGGTGATGATAGGGAGATCATCGCATAATGAACCAATAGAAGTATGGGTAACGCCGTCGTATAGAATTTTCTCGTATATTTCATCGCTTAACAGCAAAAGCTTGTGCTCTCGAGCAATATTGATCAATTCTTCAAGTAAAGCGTCACTGTACACAGCCCCGGTTGGGTTGTTAGGATTAATTAGCACCAATGCTTTGGTTTTAGAGGTGATTTTACTCTTAATATCATCAATGTCAGGAAACCAATCTTGCTCTTCATCACACAAGTAGTGAACCGGATTACCACCTGCTAATTTTACCGAGGCTGTCCAAAGCGGATAATCTGGAGCGGGAATTAACACTTCATCATCATTATTCAACAGTGCTTGAGTAACCATTTGGATAAGCTCACTCACACCGTTGCCAATGTAAATATTATCAACGTCTAAATTGTGTAAGCCACGCTGTTGGTAGTGCTGATAAATAGCAACACGCGCAGAATAAAGACCTTTAGAGTCACAGTATCCTTGAGCTGAATATAAATTACGGATGATATCGCGATGCATATCTTCTGGCATATCAAAGCCAAATGCGGCGGGGTTACCTATATTAAGCTTTAATACCTTTTGGCCCTCATCCTCCATTTTTTTAGCTTGCACTAAAACGGGACCTCGGATGTCATAACAGACGCCGTCTAATTTATGACTCTTTTTTATTTCTGACATTGTTACCTCTAAAGAGCAAGTTAGCCATTATACTAACGCAGTAAAGCCGTGAATTACTAGGAAAATTAAGCGCTTAAAACTGAAAAAAATTCACGTTAACACTCTTTTTTATTACTATTGAAACGCGTTTAGCGCCCAGCTAACCATGCATTTAGTTTTGCTTGTGAACCTGTAACTTGCGCCATTAATCCATCGGCTGCATTAACAGCCTGCTCGTCATTCCCGTTATTTAAATTATATTCAATTAAACGAGCAACTTCGGCTAAACTTGCCGCACCAAATTGAGCGGCGTTTGATTTAAGGCTATGAGAGTGGCGAATAGCAGCCTCTTTATCTTGCCCAAGCGCAGCAATTGCTTCGTTACCCAATCGCTCAAATTCCGCACAACAAAATTCCAGCGTATCTGGAAATTGTTCACCTAATAGCGATTCCATACTTTCTAAAGCGGATTCGTCAATATTGATCTCTGTCATATTCATGCCCTTCAATACGGTCCATCGATTTTCTTCTTATCTCTTACTCTATATCTAAGCACAAAAAAAACCAACTTTATTAGTGCAAAAATGTATAATTACGGCAAATGTACCAACGAAATAGTGTATTCAATGGCACGTCCTCATTGTAAACAGTGTAACTTTTCGCTAAGCACTTGTATTTGCAGCGCAATTACCCGTGTTACTAACCAAACTCAGGTTATTATTTTGCAGCACCCCAATGAAGCAAAAGTTAGCAAAAATACGGCGCAGCTATTAGCTTTGGGTTTAACCCACTGTAAAATTATTAGAGGCGAAAATAATCAAGACTTCGCCTGTTTACAGAACCTGCCTATTGAATCGAGCGTATTACTCTACCCAAGCGAGAGCGCCGTAAAATTAGACCGACCGAATAGTAAAGAAAACCTTCAAGAGATTACGCATTTAATTGTGATTGATGGTACATGGAATAAAGCCTTTAAAATTTTGCAATTAACCCCGTTATTACAACAGTTTAAAACGGTAAGCTTTAGCAATATTCCCACCAACCGTTATGCTATTCGTAAAGCCCCTAGAGCAGATAGTTTATCGACACTAGAAGCAGTAGCACATAGTTTATGGCTCATAGAAGCACTAAACCCTGCGCCCTTGTATGGTTTATTAGAGGAATTAATAAAAAAACAAACCCAACACATGCCCGCTCACGTAAAAGCACGTTACTTGTAATGTATGAGCTGAAATAAAATAACCGATGCGTAATACCACATCTCGATTAAAACGCGGATTTTCTCGCCAAGGCCCCGACTATCGTTTTGACGATCAAGTCGATTTTAATGATATAAGAACCACTTTTGGTTTTCGTTCTATGGTGGTTGGTAAATGGGTTACTAAAGAAGAGCGCTTTATTAGTGCCAACTTAATTTATGATGCGCTGGCTGATTTAGCGCAGATTTTGCATTTACCACCCACTGCCATTGGCCTGCGTGGCAAACTTAATTTCGCTTTTGGTCACGGTGGACAAAAAGGCGTGCAAGCACATTATAATGCGTATGACCAAACCTTAGCACTGGCTAAAAATGCAGGCGGTGGCGCTTTAGCCCATGAATGGTTTCATGCTTTTGATCATCATATTAGTGAGCATTTGTTTAAATCAAAAACCCGCTTTGGTTTCGCTTCTAAGTTATGGTTATCACACTCTCCCGACTTAAGCCATCCACTTAATGATGCACTTAATGAATTTTATAAACAGGTGTTTTTAGAGCAAAGCGGTGAACATGCCAATGAATTTGTAAATAAATGCATTGCGTTTGATAAAGCGCATAATCAGCAGTATATGAGTATGCCAGAGGAGCTTGCTGCTCGGTGTTTTGAAGCCTGTATCAACGAGCATCAAACAATCAAAAACAGTTTCTTAGTCGGCGGTTTGAGTAATAATAACTTAATTTATCCTGAGCTAAAGCACACGTTACACGCCAATGAAGCGCTTAACCATTATTTTCAACTATTAGGTTATGCGCTTCATCAACTAGAAAAATAAGCTATTGTTTAGCTTAGTTATTTATCGTCACTGATACGGCTTGCTACCGCACTATTCTGATCTTTATATTTTGCATCAATGCGGGTGTTATAAGGGCTTTCACACGGACCGGTAAGTGTTTCAAAACTCATTGCGCCAATTTTCATCATAGGTCTGAGCGCAAGCGGCAGCTTACCAGAGTTATAAAACTCTAAAACAATATTACCACTCCAACCAGGATCGATTCTGTGTGCTGTAACATGCACCATTAAACCCAAACGTGCCAGCGATGAACGCCCGTCTAACCAACCAACAATGTCTGCAGGTAGGGTTACTTTTTCATAGGTTATTGCCAACGCAAGCTCGCCAGGATGTAGAAAAAACGCTTCGCCTTCAGCTAATACAATTTCGTCGCTCATGATTGATTCTAACGCTTTATTAAGCTGATCTTTTGGACCACTTAAATCAACATAAGCGGCATTATGGGCATGAAATGTTCTAAACTTATTACCTAAACGAAGATCAGCGGTAACCCCTGAAATCATTTCACTCGTTGGCGCGGGCTCGATAACAATGCGCCCATCGTTTAAGTATTCTTTAATATGTGTATCTGAAAGTCTCATTTTTAATCTTCCGTAATCACAACGTCAATCGCGTTGTGATGTTGTTGATAGTAAAGCGTGCTGGCAATCAATCGTGCGGCCGCGCTGTAAGTTTTGCTAATAGCCGCATCTGTATCATCGGCAATCAACTTACCTTGCTCAGAGGATTCTCTGATATCAATCGCAAGCGGAATATGCGAAAGCACAGGCACACCATGCTTAAGGGCTAATTTTTGTGCACCGTCTTTACCAAATACATGGTTGGCCTCGCCGCAATGCCCACAAATGTAATGGCTCATATTTTCAATCAAACCGAGCACTGGCACATTTACTTTATTAAACATAGCAATACCCTTTTGCGCATCAGCAAGCGCTAAGTCTTGTGGCGTCGTGACAATCACGGTGCCACTGGCTGGCACTTTTTGGCTCATGGTTAATTGAATATCACCGGTACCTGGCGGCATATCTACAATTAAATAATCAAGTTCACCCCAATCGGTTTCATTTAAAAGCTGACTAAGCGCGCCTGAGGCCATTGGGCCGCGCCATACGGTGGCATCATCGCTGGGGACTAAAAAACCGATAGATTGCGCTTTAATCCCATTGGCATCAAACGGTTGTAATTGTTTATTGTCTTTTGTGACCGGCTCACTGCCAACTAATCCTAACAACATAGGAATTGACGGACCATAAATGTCGGCATCCAGTATCCCTACTTTTGCGCCTTCATTTTTAAGCGAGCCCGCCAGATTAACGGCCGTAGTAGATTTACCCACCCCACCTTTGCCTGAGGCAACTAACACAATATGTTTAATGGCTTTAAATTTTGCAGCCTCTTTAAGATGAACACTGGCTGTTACGCTCACATCAACCTTTAAACGCTCTGTCAAAAATTGAGCCACGTGCGGCATTTCAGATTGCGCCGCAAAAGGGAGAATGAGTTTAACCGTAATTGATTTATCGGTGTTTTGAGTGATATCAGCAATGAAATCTTGCTCAATACCCACAGCGAAAGCGGCACTGCGATAGGCCGCTAGAGCAGAAATAATCGGTTGTTTTTGCACCGATTTTGCAGAGAATAGTTTCGACAGTCCAAACATAGCAATAAAATAGCGTTTCTTTGATGAAAAGTGCCACGGAATTATGTAACATTCAGGGCATTAACACCAGTCAATTAGTAAATATCGATAAGCAGTGTGCTCTGTTATCACTTTGCTTATCGATAATGTAATAATTTTCATCTGTTCCTGACTAGGAACGCTTAATTCGGAATGATTATGGCACAGCGAAAGATCCTGATTACTAGCGCATTACCTTATGCCAATGGTCCTACACATTTAGGGCATTTATTAGAGTATATTCAAACTGATATTTGGTCGCGTTTTCAAAAACTACAAGGCCACGAAGCGTACTATGTGTGCGCCGATGATGCTCATGGCACACCTATTATGCTTAATGCGCAAAAGCAAGGGATCACGCCTGAGGAAATGGTAAAAAACGTTAGTATCGAGCGCCAACGCGACTTTGCTGATTTTAATATCAACTTTGATAATTACCACAGTACCCATAGCCAAGAGAATAAAGAATTTAGTGAGCTTATTTATAACCGCCTTAACGATGCAGGTCATATTAAAAAGCACACTATTTCACAGTTATTCGATCCAGAAAAAGGCATTTTTCTGCCAGATCGCTTTGTTACTGGCACGTGTCCTACATGTAAATCAGAAGATCAGAACGGGGATAGCTGTGATGCCTGTGGCGCAACCTACAGCCCAACCGAGCTAATCAACCCACGCTCTGTTATGTCGGGTGCTGAGCCTATCTTAAAAGATTCTGAGCATTACTTTTTTGACTTACCCGCCTTTGAAGACATGCTTAAAGAGTGGCTACACTCAGGCACAATTCAACAAGAAATGGCCAACAAGTTAGATGAGTGGTTTGCCGATGGTCTCCAACAATGGGACATTAGCCGTGATGCACCTTATTTTGGTTTTGAAATTCCAAACGCACCGGGTAAATACTTTTACGTATGGCTAGATGCGCCTATTGGTTATATGGCGAGCTTTAAAAACTTATGTGATAAACAGGGCATCGACTTTGATGCATTTTGGCAAGAGGGTTCAGACGCTGAGCTTTATCACTTTATTGGTAAAGACATCATCTATTTCCACAGCCTATTTTGGCCTGCTATGTTAGAAGGCGCTCAATTTAGAAAGCCAACTAATGTATTCGCCCACGGTTTTGTTACGGTCAATGGCGCAAAAATGTCTAAATCAAAAGGCACGTTTATTAAAGCGCGTACTTATTTAGATAACCTAGACCCAGAATTTTTACGTTACTACTACGCAGCTAAACTTAATAGTGGCATTACCGATTTAGATTTAAACCTTGAAGATTTTGCACAACGTGTAAACTCAGACTTAGTGGGTAAAGTAGTGAATATTGCCAGTCGTTGTGCTGGTTTTATTACTAAAAAGTTCGACGGTAAGCTGAGCAATACAGTTATGCAACCTCAATTGCTTGCAGAATTCCAGAACGCATCAGCGACAATCACCGAATATTACGAAAACCGTGAATACAGCCGCGCAATTCGTGAAATCATGGCACTTGCTGATAAAGCAAACCAGTTTATTGATAATGCCGCGCCTTGGGTGCTTATTAAAGATGAGTCAAAGCAAGAAGAAGCGCATCAGGTTTGTTCACTAGGACTTAACCTATTTCGCGTGTTGATCACTTACTTAAAACCAGTGCTACCAGACATGGCAAGTAATGTTGAAGCCTTTTTAAATGATGAATTATCTTGGCAGGGTGCGCAAACAGCGTTAGTAAGCCACCCTATCAATAAATTTAAGCCGTTAATGCAACGTGTAGAAATGGATAAAGTGAATAAAATGGTTGAAGAATCAAAAGAAAGCTTAGTTGCTGAAAAAGACAAAATCGATCCTAATAGCCCACTTGCAAAAGAGCCTATTAGCGAAGAGATTGAGTTTGATGACTTTGCAAAGGTAGACCTGCGTGTTGCTAAAATTGCCAAAGCAGAGCACGTAGAAGGCGCTGACAAGCTGCTTAAATTAACCCTTGATTTAGGCGGTGAAACTCGCCAAGTGTTTGCTGGAATTAAATCGGCTTACGCACCAGAAGACATTGAAGGTAAATTAACGGTAATGGTTGCTAACCTCAAACCACGTAAAATGCGTTTTGGAATGTCTGAAGGCATGGTACTTGCGGCAGGCCCTGGTGGTAAAGAAATTTACATTCTTAACCCAGACGACGGCTCTGAGCCGGGTATGCGCGTAATGTAATTATTATCGCTTAAAGCCGCTAATATTTAGCGGCTTTTTTTCATCTGTTATTTAGCTATTCTAATAAGAATTTTTAACGCCGCTATTCTCTGGTTTGCTCCCTGAAAATCATTAAGCATTATTGCGATTTGGTATTACTGCAACAACTTTTGCTAAGTGAATCACCAAGCTTTGCGAGCTAATATACACAAACCAGTTTATATAGCGCACTTGAGGGTAAAAACCTTGCCCCTGATTACCATAAATCCAAAAAGCACCAATAATGGCATCAGCCAATGCAGCAAGGAAAAGCCCTAAGCTCACCCACACTATTGGTTTGGGTGCGTTAATCCCACCATAGGCAACAACTAATACCAGACCCATAAGCCCAACAGCCGTTATCACTAAACTATAGACCCCAGTCATAGCTAAAATAGTATCTCCTACCCCCTCAAGATACATAGAAGAGAGCGACGCACTACTTAGCACCAACACAACAACAAAAAAAAGTGCACTTTTTATAAGCGACACCCGACGTTTTATATTAAAAGCTAACACACAGGCTATAAATAAAAGGCTGTAACCAGGTGCAAAAAATAAGATTGAATCCACTAAATAATCATGTTTTATCAAGGTACTATAGCGATAATAGTGTTGGGGTAAATTAAAATTAATCACATCACCCGCGATACACAACATAAAAGCGCCACTGCCTAAAAGAGCAATAAAGCGTAATTGTTGGTCTTTAAAACGTTTAAATATCCAAGCTGACATCGTTACACTATTAAACATAAGTAAGCAGAGCGAACTCAGTGACAACAGCATTAAAACACGTTTATTTTCAGGCGCAAGTAGCCCTATTAACATCACAGCTAAAGCGCACAACCAAGCTATAAAAGTAATAATTTGATGCGGATGTTTTATAGATAACGGATTAATTGCACTATCCAACCTTTAAAATTAATAACGTTAACTTAGCAAGTTTTTATCGTCCAAGGCTATTTTTTGTTTTGCATGTGCTGCATTTCTTTTTGTATTTTAAGCCGACATTGCGCTAACTGTTTGAGTCGAATTGCTTTAATAGCGGCTAATGGATCTTGTGCATTAAGTCCACCAGCATCATGGTTATTTTGTTGGTTTATTATTTTATTCTCATCGTGCTTATTGTGCATATCTTTTCTCTTGAAACTGTTTATCGATTTTAGGCGCGGTGCCTTAAGTAAAAAAGTGCTTAAACGCTAAACGATTTACTTGAAAAGCACCTGACACCCTGTATATTAGAGCCTTCTAATATTTAGAGGTGTATTATGCGCATTATTTTGCTTTTTTCCAGTTTATTTCTTTCATCCGCTGCTTTTGCTAGCAATACCGACGAGGCACGACAAACCATTAAGGCATTTTCAAGTGATTTAAAACAGATACTGGTTAGTACTATGAAACAAAGCGGCCCACTAGCGGCAATAAGTGTATGTAATACAGCTGCACCCGCTATCGCTTCACAACATAGCAATAGTCCTTGGCAAATTAGCCGCAGTGCTTTGAAAACTCGTAACTCAGATAATCAACCCGATACATGGCTCAAAAATGTTTTATTAAACTTTGAACAACGTAAGCTCAATGGCGAGCCGGTAGCAAGCATAGAATATCAAGAGCAAAGACCGGATGGCTGGTATTTTGTAAAAGCGATTCCTACTCAAAAAGCGTGTTTAGCGTGTCATGGCAGTCAGATTGACCCCACAGTTTCTAAAAAAATAGCGACTTTATACCCTAATGATCAGGCAACTGATTTTAAACTGGGTGACATTCGTGGCGCATTTGTTGTTAAAAGGGCCAGTGAAAATCACCAATGATAACTCATTGACGATCAGCTATTAAATTTTACTACATCGGATACAATACGCTTTTTACGCCTAACATATAAAGTATGTGGCAGCATAAGTAATTGATTTAATAGAATAGCTAATACCAATGCAAACAACACTGCACTCGCGGTTAAAGGAATACCTAACTTAAAGTTATCAAGTGTACTTTGTAATCTGTCAACGCGCTCAGGGGAGAACATATATAGCATTTTTTGAACTAAATTACCTTGTTCAAAAATAGCCATCCCTTTTTTTAAATCGGCAAATTGCAGTAATGTTTGCTGTTTTTGATTTGCATCGGCTCTGACACTCGGTTCAGTGTTTGCTAAATGGCGGCTTATCATCGCTTGCGTGCTAGAAAAGTTATATTGCTTGGCCGTTTTTGCATAGCCGTCGACTTGCCATTTTGTTGCATGGTATAAGCCCGCTAAATGTTGTTGGTAATGATCACTCAGCTGCGGTAGTTGCAATGAAACAATAAAAGCGCAAGCAAATATTAACTTATCGAACAGGTTAACGATCATAATAATCCCTTGTGCTGCGTTTAATAAAAGTGACTACCGTTGACTATAGCAGGTAGTCGCTTTAGTCTAAATACCATGCGCTGCTGTGCTGTTAATCTGCTTGGTGGAATTGACGATGTAGGGCGTGAACCTGCTCAACAAGTGCTGGTACGGGCCCATAAACAGCGACATTAGGAGCAACTGCTTCAATAGGTAACGGGTTAACGGGCGACTTAGTCATTTTGAGCTCGCTAAGCCAGCTAGTTAATTGCGCAGATGAACTGACATACATAATTCGACCTAAACCTACCCATGCGTGTGCTGCGGCGCACATAGGGCAATGTTCCCCAGAGGTGTACACAGTAGCCCCAGCGCGTTGCTCTGGGGTCATATTATTTGCTGCCCAACGAGCAATTTCAAACTCAGGATGACGTGTATGATCGCCACTCGCAACACGGTTGCGATCTTCCATACATACATTTCCTTCAGCATCAACAAGCACAGAGCCAAACGGTTCATCTCCTGCTTCTAACGCCTCTTTAGCTAGTGCTACGGTGCGTTTTAAGTGCGCTAAATCAGTCTCGTTCATAATCTGTAAACTCTTTTACTATCACTTTTGGGGATATTTAGTAACGTGATCTGTTTTTCTACTTCGCTAACCATAACGCTTTGATCCCTGCTTTTGCAACACGTACATCCTCACACAGCCCCCACCACAGTATCGTTAATATAAATAGGCACCCCGCTATCCAATATTAAAATGTTTTCATCTAAATAACGAAGGTCTGCTGGAATAGTGCCCTCTTTTATGCCTTTTGCTATAACTGCGGGTTCTCGCTTTTGCGAATTGGCGGTATAGGCTTTTTTATAACTGGCACGAAGAGTATGAACACCGGCACGATGATCGCGAAGTACCGCCAGCGTTTGTGCAGATGCATCCACAACGGTTATTGATACAGCTAAATTGTCCTTGAGCGCCGCTGCAGACGCTGCATTGACTATACGCTGTACCATTTCACCCGTTAGTTGCGCCACCATAGCCACATTTTCAAGCTGTTGATTATAAGTATTTATCTGCATTTCAGTTTGTTCAGCAACAGACGCTAATGAAGAAAGTGATGCAATGAGCGCTGTAAAAATAGCCCGTTTTTTCATGGTTTATTTCCTATTGTTAATTAATGACGTTATATCGCTGAACTGGATATAAAAAATTGAAAATAAACAGACCGTGTTTACTCATAAAAGCTTTCACTAGGAGGGTTAATAGCAGGATTTGCTTTTTATAAAATACTTTTATTGGGATAAGGTAATGTAACCCCCCTTTTTTAAAATGATCGTAAGCTAGCAACTCGGCGTAATATTTAACCGACAACTAATCAATTTAAAGGAAAGTAACATGTTTAAGAAAATAGCGTCTGTTCTGACTTTTGTATTAGCAAGTTTAACCCTATCTACAGCAGCTCATGCCGATCACCATGGTATGAAAAAAGATATCGTTGATGTAGCTGCTGCCAATGGTTCGTTTTCAACACTCGTTGCAGCTGTCAAAGCGGCAGGCCTCGTTGATACGTTAAAAGGAGATGGCCCTTTTACTGTATTTGCGCCAACTGATGAAGCATTTGCCAAGCTACCAGCAGGTACCGTTGAAAATCTTCTTAAGAGCGAAAATAAAGACAAGTTAACTGCAATTCTTACCTACCATGTGGTATCAGGTAAAGTAATGGCTGCAGACGTTGTAAAATTAGACAGTGCAACGACCGTGCAAGGCCAGTCTGTGAATGTAACCACCAATGATGGCTCTGTTATGATCAACAATGCAAGCGTAGTAATGGCAGATGTAAAAGCCAGCAACGGCGTGATTCATGTCATTGATACTGTTTTGTTGCCAAAAGAGTAACAATCTAATCTCCACAGCGGAGTAAAATACTAACTCCGCTCACTATTACAAGCACAAAGTATTATTTTCTTTTACTAAATGCCCTCTTTTATACTAGTGATTTTTACACTATATTAAAAGATAATTAAGCGTCTGTTAATATTGAGAAAGTGTTTGTGGAAACAAATAAAAATAATACTACTGTTGAAGATAAACCAACTGAAGATCAAAAGAAGTTTTTCCTCGATTTACTCCCGGGAAAGCTAATTGATATCCAATTTAACAATCCCATTCAGGTTCGCTTTAAACTCACTTTAATCGGCTACGACACCGGTAAATATTTAATATTAAAATACCCTGCTCAAGCAGGTAAAAATGATTACAGCGACATTTTAGTTGAAGGTAATGGGGCTATTGTACGTTATATCATTGAAGACGAACGGGGCGAATGTGTTGCTTTTTCAACCAGCATATTAGCGATTTCATTTCGCCCTGAACGATTAATTTATTTAGCTTACCCTAAAAAAATTGAAAGCCGACAATTACGTGAAACTAGCAGGTTGCCTACACACATTCCGGCTAAAATTAGTTTACATAAAGGCGATATTGATGCTGATAGTAAAAGCTTATTGCACGGTTTAATTATTGATATTTCTCCGAGTGGCTGTCGCTTTGCTATTCACGTAAGCTCTGGATTTGTTGCACTAAAAAAACGTCAAGTTTTTGTGCATATACTTTCTCCATTAGACAACGAGCCTGTAATTATTACGTCTTACATTAGGAATAACCAAATGAAAGGCAACCGCCTTAGCGTTGGTATAGAATTTGATGCTTCAGAGCAAGTTAAGCTTAACAAGCTGTTAGAAGCTTACTCGATTGATATTGATTAATGCCTTAAATAATCCTACCTGCAAAAGCAGCAATGGCTAACCAGTCTTGCTTAGCCATTGTAATAGTTAGTTTTTTATTCTAAACGCTTCAAAAACCGGTCACTTCTTGGCAAGTAGTAATCATCATAATCAAGCGAGACAATCACTCGCTCTGCCCGACCCAGCAACTCATCACGTGGAATTAATCCAATAACCCGTGAGTCCGCACTGTTATCGCGGTTATCACCCATAACAAGATAATGATCTGCTGCTATTGGTGTTGCCGGAAACTCTACTAAGCTTGCTACCGATTTGGTAAGCCGTATGGTATGAGCATGCCCCTTTAAGTGCTCAGTTTTATCTAGCCACCGAATACTCTCGTTTAAAGTGCTATAACTTACTTTCTCGCCATTAATAGTCAATTCGTTATTTTGCAACGAAACTATATCACCTGGTGTGCCAATAACGCGTTTTATTAAACGGTTCTCCGCCACTTTAGAATCAAATACAATAATATCGCCGGTTTATGGTTCTGTCAGTCTTAACAGGGATACATGCGTAAATGGTATACGTAAATCATACGCCATTTTATCGGTAAGGATTCGGTCGCCTTCTTCAATAGTCGGTTTCATTGAACCTGTTGGTACTTCGTACCAATCGGCGACGGCACTACGAAACACACTCATTAAGATAATAAAAACAATAGGGCCTGTTGACCTCTGCGGATTGGAATTTGTTCAAACAAGGGGCGATTTAATCGCGGCGCGAGGTTTGTAACCTAGTGGGCTAAGTAAAAACCGAGTAACAAAGAGTTAATCGCCCCTTGGAAGAACCCTTTGGGCAATACCTGTTTGGCATTGATGCTACGTTATCGCCTATTTATGGGGAATAACCACACCACATAGGCTCTGCCTTGCTTAAATACCAAACAGACTACTGCAAATTCAACCTTGAAAGGTTAACAGGCCCTTAAGAACGGTTATTTTTCCAAAATTTATAAAGTCGCTTCATGTTTTGTCTCTGCTATAGGTTAAGTATTTATTTGACTGTATAAATGCAGAGCCGTTCAAAGGAGTGTGTAACAAAACATGTTTAGAGATAGAGACATGCATAAAACATGTCTCTAAAGATAGTTTACTGCTGGTTTAACTTGTCTTTCGCTTCTTGTACTTTTGCAAAATCTAAACCTAACTCATCCGTTGCTTCTTTAATTAAATGAGGTTGGGTCATTACTACCGCCATCAATTGCTGAAGTTTTTCAGGTGGTATGCCCAGCTCTTGTACTAATGCCATAGCCATCATTGGGTTTTGGGTAAATGCTTCAAATAATGCCGCTACTTTTTCATCGCTGACATTGTGCTCTTTTAATATTGCAATAATTGGATTCATTATTAACCTTAAAATCGAAATAGTTTGTTAAAGTATATGGCCTCATACAGGGATTAACAATATTAATCCCTGTGGCATTACTTGTTTCACTCTACCAACAATACAACTTTACCTGAGTTTTCATTACCCTCTAAGATGGCATGTGCCTCACTAGCTTGTTGCCATGGCATGGTTTTATAAATATTAAAGTCATATTTTTGATTGGCAATATCATCATAAAAGCGCGCTACAAATGCATCTCTTAACGCGCGCTTAAACGCGATACTGCGATTACGTAATGTGGAGGCATGAAACGAAATGCGCTTTTGTAATAAGCGTGCAAAATCGACTTCGGCAAAGCGACTATCTAAAAATGCGAGCATCACAATCTGACAATCCATTGCGGCCACTTTGGCATTTTTATTCAAATAGCGGCCAGAAACCGGATCGACTATGGCGTTTGCACTTAAGTTATGTGCCTTCATATATTCAACAAAATCAGTGGTTTTATAATTAATCACATGGTCAGCACCCAAGCTTTTAGCGTGTTCACATTTTTCATCAGACCCTGCTGTTATTACCACCTGTGCACCGGCACTTTTTGCCATTTGAATAGCCGCTCCGCCTACGCCACTGGCACCGGCATGAATAAGCGCCGTTTGCCCTGATTGTAGTTTTCCTAACTCAAAGAGTGCGCCAAAGGCAGTTAAATACACTTCACTAATAGCAGCACCTTGTGCCATAGAAATATTATCTGGCAATTCCATTAATTGCTGCGCATCTACCGCGACATATTCACTGTACGCACCACCGGCACATAGAGTAAAAATACGCTTATCTTGCCATTTAGGGTCTACCTCACTGCCAAGCTCACACACGGTACCTGCACATTCGAGTCCTAGAATAGGGCTATCCCCTTCAGGAGCAGGATACTTACCTTGGCGCTGCATACAATCGGCGCGGTTAACGCCAATCGCTGCTACTTTTACCAATACTTCATTACTGCTAATCTGCGGCTTATCGGTTTGTTCAAACGTTAATTGCTGATCTTGATGTGAAATGTACTGCATAAATCTCCTCGTATTTTATTCTATTTGATTTTCGCCATACTTCGGCTTCAACTAACTCGTTATTTTCTGTGTAATATATTTAAAGTGTGTAGTGGTTAGTAATTTTATTGATGTAACCTCGGGGTTTTAGCACTGGCAAACACAAAGCCTGACAAAAAAGCTAAGCCAACTAATTTAAACTCATAATACTCCTTTTGGAGTTAACAGCGCCTTAAGCACAAAAATTCAGTGCTGATTTAATCAGTTTATTGGCCTTTGTGGACTAACCTTTGTTCAATTTAGGCCGAACTCGTTGGGCAGTACATGTTCTGCATTTATGCTGCGTTATCAGCAATTGCAGGGGAAGCCTTGCCTAAAAACACAACTTCAAATTTAACCTTGAAAGATAAACAAAACTATAAATTATTAAAGCGCCAGCTTTGTTTATAAGGATATACATCAGGAAGCTGACCTTGCTCAATACCTTGCTGAGTCATTTGCCAGTACTTTGCCGTAAATAAATCACTATGATAATGATTAAAATGGCTAAAGGCACTGCTGCTGGCACTAAAAAACACCTTAAATTGACTCGGGAATATATCATTTTGGTCTATATCAAAATAAGAATGTGAGCTTATTTCTTCTAACGCGTTGTCAGTATTTGGCACTTCTCTAAAATTACAATCAGTAAGAGGGCAAATTTCATCGTAATCATAAAATACCACTCGCCCCCAACGTGTCACGCCAAAGTTTTTCATTAGCATGTCACCGGCAAAAATATTAGCACTGGCAAGCTCTTTAATCGCTTTACCATAATCAACCATCACCTGCTGCAGTGATTTACTGGTACATTGACCGATATATAAATTAAGCGGTGTCATTTTTCGCTCAACA
Organism: Pseudoalteromonas sp. APC 3694; assembly: GCF_030407565.1. NCBI lineage: Bacteria > Pseudomonadati > Pseudomonadota > Gammaproteobacteria > Alteromonadales > Pseudoalteromonadaceae > Pseudoalteromonas > Pseudoalteromonas sp. APC 3694. Next base: position 43,974 of record NZ_JASDDE010000018.1, on the reverse strand, counting down.
TAGACATGTTTGAGTATTAACGCTTTACCCGAAATAATTAAGCTATTACCAATGTGTTTTTTCATTTGTGTAAGCAGTTCATCACTAAAACGACTTAAATCAAAGGCTAGGTATCTAAATTCATGAGTATCAACTAATCGCCCTACTCTATCAGCCTGTTTTACAAAGTTATATTTATCTTTTACCTGCTGTTTTGTCGCCGTTTTTGGTGCACTAAATTTATCTTTTATTACTTTGTACACATAGTCTAGGCCATCAATTGTAAAAACAAGCATCACCATACCTGGTGTACCTGGCGCTAAATGATATTTATATTGCTCGGGGCTACTTTTAGTCGTGTCCACCTTATAGCGATAAAATTCTGTTTTCGCATGTTTAATAAAACCTATCGCATTAAACAATTCAAACCGTTGTTTGTGAGGCATTAACACACTTAAGTAATCTACATACCTTGCAGGTTGGTCGGTATATACCATAAAGTACGTGCGCGCAAAGCCAAATAACAAGCTCAGCTGATCAGCGCCCATCATCACAGCATCAATTGTAAGCCCGTCAGGGGTATTTAAAATGGCTATTGCAAAGGGCATATTATCGCCATTTTTAGCAATACAACGTCCTATTACATAACACGCTTTATTGCGGTAAAAGTGTGAATTGGCGTACTCAATATAGCCGTCATTTAAACTTATTAGCTCATACACTTGTCTGCATTGTTGCTGCGCCCCTTGGGTTAACGTTGCTTGTAGTTTAGCTAAGTCCTCGTTTAAATTTTTAAATGGCACTCTAAACACTTGTTCATTGACTAAAGTTTTAACTGCGCTATCAAAGCCTTCTTTTAAGGAAATACGACTCACAAGCCCTTCATAAGAACGTGGTTGCCCCCGGTACTTTGCTTTTAAGACAAATAAATGCACCGTACGAATTTTTTTATCATCCCAAATAGCGCCAAAAGTAGAATTAAAAAACGTATGTGCAATTGGCTGGTTTTCATGCTCTTTAACCATTTCGCCATAAATATTTTTTGCACGTTGCCATGTTTGTGGACAGTTTAGTTCATCATAGGCAATCACTTTAACGGCCTCACTCACCTGCTTTACTTGACGCTCATACACTTGCAAGCGCGCTCGCATTGCCGCTTGCACCTCATGATATTGGCGTTGTTCAAAGCGACTTTGTGCCCCTAAGGTAATATTTAAGAACTGTGCAAACATAGCTTCAAAGCCAGCAAATACAGCGCGTGCTAACTTAGTGGCTATGAGTTCTTGTATAGGATTGTGGGTAGACGTTAACGACGTGCTAGGCATAGTATAGGCGCTTCTATTTTTAGTAATTATGCTGATTATTTTTTATTAGAGGTTTACACCTTAGCAAGCACGCTTTAATTTAGATAATTAATACAGCAAATAAATAAAATTGATCATATGAATATAAGAAATGTCGATCTCAACCTACTCGTCTATTTAAATGTATTAATAGATGAAAAAAGTGTGTCTAAAGCGGCCAATAAACTCGCATTAACACAACCGGCTATGAGCAATGCGTTAAAACGCCTAAGAGATTTATTTGACGATCCTTTGCTGGTACGAGCTGCGGGCTCCATGACCCCAACAGCTAAAGCCCTTGCCCTTAAGCCCGAAATTGAATCGCTGTTAAAAATGGCAGAAGAGATCACGCAGCCCAGTGAGCAATTTAATCCGGCTACCGCCAACGTGACGTTTCGTATTATGGCAAACGATTATTTAGAATCGACGCTAATTGCCCCCTTTATTTGCAAGCAGCTAGCTAAAAACCCGGGCATTGACTTCGATGTACTTAGCCCCAGCGACGTTAACCTACAGGATATGGAAAAAGGCACTATCGATTTGGCAATAAACCGTTTTAATGGTCTGCCGCGCTCTTTTCATCAAGCTACTGTATGGCGAGATAACTACTGTTGTTTAACCCATCCACATAATCCATTTTTAAACGATGCAAACTTAGACCAATACTTAAAAAGTGAACATATTTGGGTTAATCGAGCCGGCTGGGGCCCCGAACCCGCTGTGACCAGTAAATCAGGTAAACAAAAATTAGGCTGGGTCGATGAGGCATTATGGCAATTAGAACAAACACGTAAAATACGCGTATTTACTCGTCATTACATGATTGCCAGTTTACTGTGTCAATCTGAGCAACTCATTGCAACCCTTCCGCGTCGTCAAGCAAAGCTTTTAACTAGCCATACTAATTTAGTGATTAGCCCTGTGCCATTTCAAATAGTCCCCATAGAAGTAAAAATGATATGGAGCCCGTTGTTACACCATACACCAGCGCACCAATGGCTTAGGCGCGAGTTGTTGGCGTTTGCAAATACAGTGATTGATAGGTAAAGAATTAAAATATTGATCAAATCAATATCAGTTATTGAAAACAATAATTTCATTAATATTACACTTAGCGCTACAGTGAAGTTAAGCCAACAAACTAAGAGTAATAATTATGCAAACATCAGCAAGCTTCACACAACAAGACGGATTATTCATTGATGCAAATTTACATCAATTCATTGAACAACAATTGTGTCGTAAAACAACACTTCAAACGCAACACGTTTACCAAGCGTTAGCCACGTTAGTTGATGAGTTTGGGTGTGCATGTCGTAAAACAAAACACCAAGAAAACGACATTCTCGACGTGAATACTTTATTAAATGCATATCAACGTAAAAGTCATCCACATTGTCATGTAGATGCACAAACAACCGCAGCCGTTCTAGATGAATACTGTTGCCAAGTGCCTGCAATTATTGTGGTTGCTTTAATGGATACGCTTAGTGGCACACTCTGTGATGAGCCAAGCGCCCATAAACTTTACCACAGAGCTGCAGAGCTGACAGAGCGTCCATGCGTTCATCGCGAGCAAACAGCTAACGCCTCTGCAGCGTAAAATGCTGCCCTTTAAAAGTGCTCGATAACCTTGTTGGCAAATTGTTTGCAACTTAAGGTTGTCGAGTTATGATTTGATTGAGCTAAATCAAATGTAACCTGTCCACTGGCAAATGTGCTTTCAAGCGCGTTTTCAATTAAGTAAGCAGCCTCACTCCATCCCATAAATTTAAGCATTAACACCGCACTCAATAAGCTACTGCTCGGATTTGCTTTATCTTGTCCTGCTATGCGCTCAAATGTACCATGTGTGGGTTCAAAAAACGCAACTTCGGTATTTAAGTTTGCCGCCGGCATAATCCCTACTCCACCGACTTGTGCACTGAGCATATCGGCTAAAAAGTCTCCGTTTTGATTAGTGGTGGCCACCACATCAAATTGAGCAGGATCCATTAAACACTGCTGAAGCATATTATCGGCAATTACTTCTTTAATAACCAACGGCGGTAAATCAGCACGTTGTATTTCAAGCCAGCGCCCGTTTTGATGCTCAACGGCAGCGTATTCACGTTTGGCCAGCGCAAATCCCCAGCGCTTAAATGCGCCATCGGTAAACTTAAGTACATTGCCTTTGTGGACTAAAGTGAGTGATTCACTATTATTTTTTAGGGCATAATTAATTGCATAGCGTATTAATCGCTCTGATCCCTCTTTAGAGATATTTTTAATACCTAAACCACACTCTTGGGTAAAACGAAGCCGAGTTACGCCCATTTCTTCACATAAAAAATCGAGCATTTTTTCATTTTCAACACTGCCCGCTTGCCACTCAATTCCTGAGTACACATCTTCACTGCTATCACGCAGCACGGTAATATGCGTGGTAAATGGGTTTTTTAAGGGTGACGGTAATGCACTAAATCCTTTAATGGTTCGCATATTTACATACAAATCCATTTCATGGCGAAGCGCGACATTGAGCGAGCGAAACCCGCCTCCAAGCGGTGTGGTTAAAGGGCCTTTAATCGCAATTTTACACTCTCGTACTGCATTAATCGTTTCTTGAGGAAACCAATCACCGTCATAAAGCTTGGCAGCTTGCTCACCATTGTAAACTTGCATCCAATGAATTTTGCGTCTTGGGCCATAACTATGCTCTATGGCGGCATCCACTACTTTTCGCATCACTGGCATCACCTCGAGCCCGACGCCATCACCATCAATATAAGCAATAATAGGGTGTTCGGGTATATGCCACTGTCCTTGTTCATCAATGAGTATATTTTCACCATTTTCTGGCACAGTAATATGTTGATATTGCATTGTTAACACCTAGAAAAACATCCTCTTTTCATTAAAGCATGTTAGTTAATAAGTGTCTGTAATTGCATTTTTATAATTGATATCACCGCAGCGAATAACTGCACGGTATTCACTATTAGTAAAAATAAGGGAACGATTTTTTAATAAAGGTGGCATCAGGCATTTTATCTAACACCTGACCAAATAGAACATTACTGAGTAGAGCATTACTGAGTAGAACATAAGTGCAGATTAATTTTAACCACCGGATGATTATAAAATTAACCTGCTAAATGAGATTATTTGTAATAGGCAAATAAGTATTTATTAAAACTATATTGGCTTTGTATAACCGCAATAACAAATTCTGCTTTACCATCTAAAAAGCCACGTCTTAAAAAATAATGGCGGATAAAAGCAAAAAAAGCGGAACAACTCGCCTTCAAGAGTGATAGTTTTTTACCCTTTTTTACCATTTGCTCTGCACCTATGTGCGCATAATGGTTTCTTTTATTCATGTAACCAAAAATATCTTCATGCTGAAAATGTAATATATTTTCTTTCAACTCAATTGGTTTACAATCAAGCATTACAACAGACTCATGCACTAAGTTTTGGTTATAACCTGTTATTTTTTTATTGTAAATACGCGCAATACGATCAGGATACCAGCCGCTGTGTCGAATAAATTTGCCACATAAATACGTTAAACGGTTAAGCTTTAAAATATTTTTCTCATTGCATTTTGCCAATGTCGTTATTATTTCTTCCTTTAAACGCTCACTGACAACTTCATCACAGTCAATTGCAAAAATCCAATCGTTAGTTGCTAATGCTTCTGCTCTACGTCTTTGCTCACCAAACCCTTGCCAGTCATCACGCACAAATACTTTATCTGTGTATTTATTTGCAATAGCACGTGTTTCATCAGTGCTACCTGAATCAAGTACAATGATTTCATCTGCCCACTTTACTGATTCTAAACAACGCTCAATTTTATCCTTTTCATTTTTACATATAATACAAACAGATAGCTTCACAAAATTTCCTTTTTAATAACGCTGTATTTTAAAAATTATCTTCCTATTATAAACAGATCATAACAACACAGGAAACAAGGCTTTAAAAAGTATGGTTTTAAGCTTCTAAAATAACGTCAATTGTATTGAGTAAAGCCTCTACTTGATATCTATCAAGCACGGCGTTAGCGGATTTTAATCGTTTTTCAAACTCAACAGCTTGTTGATACAGTGCTTGGCATTCAAACATCCCTGCTGTTCCTTTGATCATATGTACGCTGCGCGCAAAACCGGTTATATCACCCTGCTTAAATTGCGTTTGTAATGTGTGTTTTTGCTTTTTTAATCCTTTAATGTATTCTTGCTTGAGTAGTGCAAACTCATCATCAGGCAGCTTAATATTTTCGCATATATCAATATCAAGGTAACTTGCGATTTTACTGCTAAAACACCGTCTATCGATAGGTTTGGCAATATGGTCGGTAAAACCTTGTCTTAAATAACGATCGACTTCATGCTTCATCATGTTCGCAGTAAGCGCAACAATCGGTGTTGTTACTCCTGTTGCTTGCATAATACTAATTGCTTGTTCACCATCCATAATTGGCATTTGAATATCTAATAAAATTAAATCAAATTGTTCATCAAGTGTCGCTTGCGCGGCATCTCGGCCATTTTCTACTGCCACCACAGTTAAACCCATTCGTTCTAAAATCCGCTTAATCAGCTGTCGGTTTTCTGGGTGATCTTCAGCCACGAGTACCCTACCAATCAAATTTCGCTGGTTACTATTTAAAGGGAGCTCTTTGTTTTGTGACTTACAGATATCGTCAAATGCGTAAACCCATTTTGTATGAGCCGTTGTATGCAGTGCCATAGTAAAACAAAACTCACTGCCGCTTCCGAGCACAGAATAAACCGTAATATCGCCATCTAGTTTAGTTGCTAGGCTTTTTGATATATTTAACCCAAGTCCAGTGCCACCGTATTTGCGAGAAATCGACGAGTCAGCTTGATGAAAGGGAGTAAACAAGTCTTTTTGCTCACTGTCGGTCATACCAATTCCCGTATCTTTCACTTTAATAATTAGTTGTTTTTTATTACAGCTAACCGTTAGCTTTATATAACCTTGGCTGGTAAATTTAAGCGCATTGGTTGCTAAATTTAATAATATTTGTCTCAATCGAGTTGGATCTGAGACTACCCAATCAGGTAGCGGAAATTGATAATCAACTTTAAATTTTAAGCCTTTATCACGAATTTGTTTTCCTAATAACGATTCGATTTCAGCAATAGTGGCAAACAAGTCTGTTTCAACTAGCTCTATCTCTAGACGGTTAGCCTCAATTTTGACATATCCAAAATGTCATTAATTAAGCCAAGAACATGACGACTATTTTGCAAAATCACCCGAATGCCATGGTTTCTCTCATCAGGCTGTATATCACCTAAAATAATACCATCAGCATAACCAATAATTGATGTCATTGGGGTGCGAATTTCGTGGCTCATATTGGCTAAAAATCGACTTTTAGCTTCACTTGCATCACGAAGCTCTTCAGCTAATTGTTGTAACTCTTGAGTACGCAAGTGTACTTTGTGTTCTAAATTTTTAGTCAATTCAACATTCTCATGGTGTAAAATGCTAAATTTATTTGCCACGGCAAAAGCAAGTAGCACTGCATCGAGTGCGGTACCAATAAGCCCAAGTAAATAGAGATCCATTTTTATTGGCTCAATAATTCCTAAATTAGTTAAATTGCCGACCATATTAGGAATGGCCATCGCCAAATACGCTAAAACAAAATAGCGAGCGGGCTTAAAGCCACTTAACCAACTTCGTATACCAACAATCATACCCAGGCACAAAGTAGCCCCCGTTACTAAAGTAGCCCATATAAAGCCAAAACCTGGCCAAATGATTACAAATGGAGTACCTGCGGTAGCAATAATGCCCAAGTAAATTGAAAACCGTGATAATTGAGGGGACGTTTCTTTTAATTTAAGTAAGCTGTTAAAAAATAAGATATTTGTGATGGGAATTAAGGTAAAACCTAGCCAATGAAAATGGGCGTTATAAAAACCACAAATTTAATCTGGTATATGAAAAAACTGACTCCAAGCTAATACCCAGCACGCGGTAAACAGGGCGTAATATAAATGGGTTTTATCTCTATCACCCAAGTAAATAAGAAAATTATATAAACCTAATGCAATGCCAACCCCGAAGCACAGTAGCATAATCATGTTATATGATGTTTTTTTCACAAAAAAATCATCATAAGGTGAAAGCACTAATTTAGGTGGGGTATAAAAGTATTCACTTTGAAATTTTGCAATTAATATGTAGGGCCGATTAGGCGTCAGCTCGATTCTATTACCATAATGAAATGCAAACTCATTAGGGTAAATGCCACCCGTTGTATAACGATTTATTGGCTCATCAAAATTCGACATATCATAAATACGCGTCTCAATTTTTGAAAGCAGCGTGTTATAGGAATATAACACAAGTTCATTTAAATCAGTTTTGTTTTCCAGCTTAATCACAAACCAAAAACTACCACCAAAAAACGATGTTCTCGATTGTGGTTGCTTTTTTTCAAAAAGCGTTTCTATATCGCTATGATCTCGGGGAAAAGCGCCATCAGTGACTTGAAATACACTGCCTTGATTAAGCAAATCAGTATCTTGTTGTTTCAAAGTATAAGCAAAAGGCTCAAGTGCATTTGCCACTGCTAAATTGCTAAAGCATATAAATACACAATATATAAATAGCTTTAGAGCTGCCTTTATTGGCATACTTTGCACCTTAAATTAAAACTGATAACTAATATCCAAGCCAAAACGCCGGCCTTCACCCTTAAAATCTTCAAGCATGCCAAGAAAAGAACTTAAATCAAATTTTAAGTGACTGTATTGAGTACCAAACAGGTTTTTACCCCAAATGGCAACCGCCCAGTTATCGTGTTGATAGTGTATATTGGCGTTAAAAATACTATAGTTGTCTTGCATCGCATAGGGGTTTTGATTCTGATCAAAATAGTAATCGGATTGATAATTAACTAATAATTGAGTAGTTAGTGGGTGATTAGCCACCTTAAGAGTGTATTCAATACCCGCACTGAGATTTCATTTTGAGGTAAATGGTAAGCGATTATCAGTTAACGCATTCCCTAGTGGATCAACATATTCTTCAAACTCTGCATGAGGTATATAACCCATAGCAAACTTAACATTCAAATTATCGGTCAGCCAATACTCAAGATCAGCTTCTAAGCCGTAAATAATGGAGTCGGCCACATTTTCTAATAATTGAATTGGCGGGCTCTGCTCAGATGCTGAAGGCTGATTCATAAAGACTTGTTGATCATTATAATCATAATAAAATGCAGCCCAGTTAAATCGAATACCCCGCTGTGGCCACCATGACTTTGATCCGATTTCATGTGAGTTTAACCGCTCTTTTTGATAGTCAGCGAGTTGGGCCTGTTCTACCGATGATAAAAATCCACCGTTATAGCCTCCGCTTTTGGCGCCATTAGCAAAACGATAATAGGCGTAAGTTGAATCATCGACTTTAAAGTTCACTCCTAACTGCCCTGAAATGCCATTATCTGACTGCTCTCCCTGAACACGATAAAATGGAACCTTAACCCCCGTTAAATCGTTAGCATCTAAAATAACATTAAGCTGTGACACTGAGTCGTAGTCTAACGATTCATAAGAGTAACGAAGCCCTGCAGTGATCAGTCAATCTTGGTTTAATTGATAATCGAGTTGCGTAAACGCAGCCATACTCTTTGTGTTTATTTTATTATTATAAAAAAAGGTAGCGGTTAAATCTGTCGATAAAATTCCCCGATAGTCGCGTAAAATATCATTTACATTATCTTGAACAATAGACTCATCAGCATAATATATTCCCGTCGTTAAAAAATGCTCACCCAACTGAGATTGCAATCGCAATTCTTGCGTCATCAAATCAGTATTTAACCCTAAGTTGCCCTCACATAACTTTGCAGGAGAGCCATCACAATTAAAAGCATGGTCCCATTTTAATTTGTTATAACTGCTTAAAAAAACAAGCTCATTGTGTGTGTCTAATTGCCAATTAGCATAAGACTGATCACGAGATTTTTTTGTGCTCAAATTTATATTTTTATTGGCTTTTTTTGCGGCTAATTGTAAATCCAGTATCCACTTTTTTAGCCAAGCTAGGGTCATTTTAATAAAGTCCCATGGCGTAATATCCAAACTACCCTCCGCAGGATTTCCAGGTAATAAGGGGAAATCTATTGGCCATGTTTGCCATTGATCATTAATATATTCTTCTAGTGCTATAAAACTATGCGGCTTTAATGCTTGCCGCCATGTAGATAAAGGTGAATCGACTGGGCGTTGTAACTTAGTGTAAACCGTTTCTATTGTTTTAAAGCTATTTACATAAGCACCAAACCATACATGCAAGCCATGCTCTTCAATACGCTGCCCACGAGCCGCATTACGGCCACTTGCGCCTTTACCACCTAAACGCCAACCTTGTTGGTATACAGTAATAGTTCGATGCTGTTGACAATCACGCTGCTCGGTTAAATACAGTGCAGCAGTCATAGCCGATACACCACCACCAATTATCACAATTTTTTCTTGGCCCATGATAAATCCTTCTAAGTAATTTAAATTTTAGTGCGGCTAACTGGTCAAAATCCATTTGAACATAAAATGGTAAGTGCAGCGCTTGACTACCTAACTTCAGACCAAACATAACGGCAAGGGGGAAACTATCTAATTTATTAAGATGTAACGTAAACTCAGGCTTCAGAAATTTAAAGCGATGTATTTTTTTAATCATAGAGGGTGAGTGCATTACGCTTTGGTATACCGCTGAATCACTACTGCCATCGGAAAATTGCTTAAACAATATTTGATCCATTTGTGGATTAACAAACCCACTCAATAGCTGCTTTAATAATGACAAATCAATGCCTAAATGTTTACGAGAAAACAAATTTGCTACTTGCTCGCCAAAATCATCTAGGACAGAGAAAAAGTCATTTTCGTGCCCCTGAGAGTTTATTGTAATTGTAAATAACTCATACATTTGCAGCTTTGATTCAGGCGAAAAATGATCAAAGCATTCTAAAGATAGTGAAAAATTCGAAAGCTCAGTTACACACTCGGGCATAATGTAATCACATAAATATTTATTATAGCCCCACGTTTCGCGACCATTTATGAGTGCATAAATGTTATTAACGCAGATAAATGCAGGATACCAATATAAGTAGCTTATATCCTCATTTTCAACTTTAGCGACAGGCAACCAAATTATAATATCTGTTTGTTGCATCCAACCATGCTGATCGAAAGGCGGTGTCATTGAGGCTATTTTTTCAATATCTGTAAATGTAATAAATGCAAACTCGCCAAGTATTTTAAAACGAATATTCCCTTTAACGCCTACGTTTAGCGTTGAATCAATATATCTTTGTGATTTAGCTAATTCTATCTCAGCAAAAAACCATACATATTCGCATTGTGTATACGACAAGGCGGCTTTGCTATTGGATTAGATAAAAAATGTTGATATGGCGTAGATAGTGAGCTCATTTGACCCCCTCAGTTAAAAACTGAGTATAGTCAGATATATTCGGGTCTGTTGACCTTTGCGAATTAATATTTATGGCTATATGTGAATTCCACTCGATTCAAAGTATTTTAATAAATTGCTTGCAAAGTAAAATGTTGTGAAGTAGTATCGCTGCTTGGCTATAAAAAGCCCTAGCGGTTAACCTCTTTACCCTGATCCAGTAAGCCCCGCAAAACGTATATTCAAAAGCTAAGTTATTGTACGGCGAGACCCCCTATTAATACCTTGATGATTTATTTTTAATATCATCGTAAAAGTGTCATAAAGATCGTCAACACTGTAATGAAGCTAAACACAATTAGATTATTTATCATCTGTAATGTGCTTTAAGAAAAAGCCCAGAATAAATAACAAAAATAAAGTGAGTTTTATTATGTCATACCAATATAACGGATCTATGATCCAAATAGCACATCCAGTGCAATCAATTTCGGTTAACAAACATCGTGTAATCTTTAGCGATACACAAGGTTTGAAAAATGCGTTGTTTCAAAAAGCAAGTGATGCACGTCAATTTGTAAAGTGGCTCAAAGCCAGCTAATTATTATTGATAAGTTAAACACTTATAAATAAATCTAAATGCCAGCGTGAAGCTGGCATTTTACTTTTTGGTGTATTATTGACTACACTTAAATCCTTGTTTATTTATTCGTTGTAGTGCCAATGCGGTTTTCGTGGTTAATACTGTTAGTCTGTGTATTTTTAAGCACAAAGTGTAATGCCAGAACAATAAAATGGTTAACACATGATTTTGCGCCCTACTACATTATAAGCGGGCCGAACAAATCCCAAGGTCGTGACGAAAGTATTATTTCGCTTTTAGAACAGCAGCTGCCGCATATTACCTTTGAAAGAGTGATCATCCCCTCAGGCAAAGTGATTCAGGAACTCGCAAACCTGCAGTCTAATGCCTGTGCTTTGTCGCTCTATAGGAATAAATACCGCGAAGAGCGTGTTTATTTCACACATCAAAGCTCTACAGCAGGGCTTTCGCCATCAATTGCCATGCATACCAAGCTAAGTAGTGCGCTTGATATTGAAGACGCTAAACCGGTGTCATTAAACAATTTATTAGTTAATAAAAAGCTTACCTTAGGTGTATCTATGAATCGCTCCTATGGCAGTGAAATTGATAAAATAATCAACACCACACCCGGTATAAATCTGGTCATTCGACCAACCCGCGATACCCTCAGTACGTTAACATATATGCTTAACCTTAAAAGAATTGATATTTTATTAGGTTACCCAAGTGAACATTATTATTTAGCAAAAACAATGGGGTTTACTGATGATTTAACCCAGCGGATGCTCACTGAAGCACCAGAAATAAGTTACGGTTACATTGGCTGTACTAAAAACGAGCAAGGTGCAGAAGATATTGCTACGCTTAATCAACAACTCAAACTGATTAAGCAGACTGAAGACTATAAACAGATATTAACTCGGTGGTTGCCAAATCATTTAAAACCCAAATTAGAAGCACATTTACAATAATAAAAAAAGCTAAGCGTGTTACTAATTAGCGCTTAGCTTTTTTAAAATAGTCTTACTGGCGAATACCTTCAATAAATAAACCAATATCAACATGGGTAGATGCTGGGCCTAAGTTATAGTCAATACCGTAGTCGGCCAGTTTTAAGCTAGTTTCTCCTTCAAAACCAACACGGTAACCACCCCATGGATCTTTACCTTCACCAATTTTATCTATTTCAAAGGTAATTGTCTTCGTAACACCGTGTAGAGTAAAGTCACCGGTTACTGTGGCTTCTTCACCGTCTTCGTCAAACTTAATCGCTGTACTCTTAAAGCTTGCCTGTGGGTATTTGCTTACGTTTAAAAAGTCACTTCCACGTAAGTGTTTATCACGTTCTGCGTGATTTGAATCTAGGCTTGCCGTATCAATATTTACACTAATTTGAGACGCATTTGGATTTTTAGCATCGTAGTTAAATTTGCCATCAAAGGTATTAAAACGACCGTGCAGCCAGCTGTAGCCTAAATGTTTAATCTTAAAGTTTACAAAAGCATGCGCACCTTTTGTGTCAATAACATAATCTGCGGCATTCGCAGTGGTCGCTGTCATAAACATCGCTGCTGATAACGCTGAAGTTAAAAATAATTTTTTCATTTTAATCATCCTTTTGTAATGTGATCATTCTAATTAATGTTTTATCTTTATCGATAAAGTGATGTTTTAGCGCACCTAACACGTGCAATACTACAAATCCAATTAATAAGCATGCGCTATAGAAATGGATTTGCCCGGCTATATCAGCCTGAGAATCAAACGCAAAGTCGATAGCTTTTACATAAAAAAAGCCAAATACTTCTATGGGTCGTCCATCAGCCGTCGAAATTAAATACCCTGACACTATAATGATCAGTAAAAACAGATACATTAAAATATGTGCTGTTTGGGCTAATTGATTTAACTGCTTGTTACTGCCAATCGGACTTGGTTTAACACTAAAGTGTCGCCATAACAGCCTAAAAACAAAAACCGCTGCTAAGCTAAGGCCAATGCTTTTATGTAGGTCTAATGATCCTTTATACCAACTATCATAATAAGTCAGCTCAACCATATATAAACCTAAACCAAACAGACCAAACACGGTCAGCGCCATCAGCCAGTGTAAAAATATAGCCACCACGCCATAGCTGGTTTTTGAGTTTTTAAACATTCCCTACTGCCAATCTCTTATTTAGTAATAACACTACGATATAATGATTAAGTGGTGATTAAAATAGCATATGCAAACACTCATCGTGCGTATACGCACAGTAAAATGTATAAGATTAGTATAATTGCAAATAACGTTTAGAAGGAATTAGCTAGCAGCTGACTCGTTAAGAGACACGTATATTTGGCTATCAGGTTCAACCTGTAAGCAGGCAATCAGGCCCTCTTTTATTAGTTCTAACATGGCGATAAAACTAACAACAACCCCACTGCGTCCCTCTTCAAAGGTAAATAATTGAGTAAACGCAACAGGCGTTTTTGATTGGGATAAGGTATTTAAAATCAAGCTCATGCGCTCACGCGTTGAAAGGGTTTCAGCGCTAATTAAATGATGCTCTAATGTTTTTGCACGCGCCATGACATCGCTTAGCGCTAACAATAAATCTTTGATTGCCAGTTCAGGTAATGGCTGGTTTTTTTCTGCTAGTTCTGGCACGCTTGCCTGCGCTATAAAGATATCGCGGCCAACTCGAGGTAGGCTGTCTATATTTTCGGCCGCTTTTTTAAATTGTTCGTACTCTTGTAGACGTTTTATAAGTTCGGCACGAGGATCGTCTTCTTCTTCTAACTCTTCATGAACAGGCAGTAACAGCCTAGATTTAATTTGTGCCAGCAATGCCGCCATTACTAAATATTCACCAGCGAGTTCTAGCTGGAACTCGCTCATCATTTCTACATATTTAACATACTGCTCAGTAATGCTAAAAATTGACAACTCAAGAACATCTAACTTATGTTTTTTAATTAAATAAAGCAGCAGATCCAAAGGCCCTTCAAAGGTTTCTAAAATAACTTCAAGGGCATCAGGCGGGATATATAAATCTTCGGGTTTATCAACAACGGCTTTACCATGTAAAAATGCCAGAGGCAGCTTTTGCTGCACTGGCATATCAGGTGTTGATGATAGCGTCTCAGACTGTTTCATTGTTATTCAAATGGCGTTGTATCACCGCAACCAACACGAAGAATTTGAATATCATCTTCTGATAAATCAATCACTGTGGTCGCCTGCTCAGGTAAATACCCACCATGAATAATTAAATCCACATGTTTATCAAGGCGCTCTAAAATGTCATCGGGATCAGCTTGGGTAAACTCTTCCCCCGGTAAAATAAGTGAGCATGACATTAATGGCTCACCCAGCTCGGCTAATAAAGCACACGCTATTGGGTGCTCTATAACACGTATGCCTATGGTTTTTTTCTTGTCGTTTAATAACCGCTTAGGCACTTCTTTCGTACCTTTAAAAATAAACGTGTAAGGCCCTGGGGTATTATTTTTAATAAGCCTAAACATTTGGTTATCAACACGCGCATAAGTAGACAGCTCAGATAAATCACGGCATACCAAAGTAAAATTGTGATGTTTTTCAATACCACGAATACGTTCAATGCGCTCTTTAGCTTGCTTATTACCTAAATTACAGCCTATCGCGTATCCTGAATCTGTAGGGTACACAACTACGCCGCCTTGTTTAATAATATCAACAGCTTGAGAAATTAATCTAGGCTGTGGATTATCTGGATGTATATGAAATAATTGACTCATAATGCAACTCCTTCGTGCTTTTCCCATGTTTGCCAAACCCCTTGGCAATCTTTAGGTAAGTATAAATTTTTTCCAAGTTCTAAATAGCTAGTCGGAAAATGAAAATCAGAGCCTTGTGAGCAAAGTAGCTGGTATTCTTGGCTCAATAGCCCTAAAAACTGACGTTCACTTGGCGCCTGCTGCGGCTGCGCAACTTCCATTGCATCTCCGCCTACTGATTTAAATTCCACTAACAATTTACGTAGCCACTTGTTCGACATTTTATAGCTACTTGGGTGCGCTAAAACGGCCACCCCACCTGCGGCATGAATCGCCGCAATAGCTGTTTGCATATCACACCAATTACTTGGCACGTAACCGGTTTTACCTCGCCCTAAATACTTTTTAAATACCCCAGGAAAGTTTTTAGCTACACCACGCTCAATCAATGCTCTGGCAAAGTGAGCGCGAGTAATTTGTGCATTTTCGGCCAGCTCGCGAGCTTGTTGGTAAATACCATCGAATCCGTTTTTATTTAGTCGATGGCCAATCTCTATTGCGCGAGTTTCACGTTTTTGCTGCTGCTCGCTCAGTAGTGTATGCAAGGTACTATCGTTGGTATCAATATTTAGTCCAACAATATGAATTTCAAAACTTTCCCACTTGGTTGATATTTCAACCCCATTAATAAGTCTAAGCGGCAAGTTTTCACGTTTGATAAAAGCCTGTGCAGGTTCGATAGCAGCCACCGTATCGTGATCGGTGATAGCAAATACATCAATATTTTTATCGACTGCTCGCGCTAATAATTCCTCAACGGTTAAGTGGCCGTCTGAGTGCGTGGTGTGACTATGTAGGTCGTATTTTATCAAATGAAAACTACTTAAATTTAGGGTTTAACGGTGTTTCACCCAGTATAACAAGTTTTTTAACTAAATTGTTTTAAATAAACACTTGACACAAAAGCAGTTGATACGTTTTACTGTAGCCACTTTTAGACATTAAAGAATTAACAACAATGAAAAATACAATTCACAACATCATTTGGTGGTGGCACTCTTAAAATCAAGGGTGATGAATTGTCGTGTCTAAACAAAAAATTCTAACCCGCTACCATGCGGGTTTTTTTATCACTAAATTTTGCAATACAAGATTAACAGGAATTAAAAACATGAATAACGTAAACACTCTTACACATCATTGGTGGTGGCGCCTGGCATAGCGGGACGGTAATGGTCTATCTATAATTTAGACATCGTTATTCAACCCCCGCACTGCTTAGCATTGCGGGGTTTTATTTTTTTTAGGGGATGAGGTTTGATTTTTAGTCATATAACAACAACACCAGGTGAAGTGACCAGCATAATGCAAGTACGAGACTACATAAGTAGCCCACTTGCATTGTATGCGGCACTTGATAAACCTAACTCACTATTACTTGAATCTGCAGAGATAGATTCTAAAGATAGTGTAAAAAGCTTAATACTCGTTGATTGTGCACTGCGTATTGTCTGCCAAGGCAACCAAGTGAGCGTAACAGCACAATCAAATAACGGTCAGCAGTTACTCAACTATTTACAAGCTAATGTAAAAAACTGCGCATCACAGTTATCCGATACCACACTAACACTGGAGTATCACCCAGCAGATGACACAATTGACCAAGCCAGTAAGCTGATTGCAGATAACGCTTTTAGCGCATTACGCACCTGTTTAAATAGCATTAAAAGTACCACCAACAATCCATTCTCGGTGTTTTTAGGCGGCGTATTTGCCTACGACATGGTGGCTAATTTTGAACAGCTAAGCGATGTACCTGACGGAGAAAACACCTGTCCAGACTATGTTTTTTATTTAGCAGAAACACTGGTTGTTATTGATCATCAAAAACAAACAACCGAGTTAATTGGTAATGTGTTTAATGGCCCTGATGTTCACGCTAATTGTTTTGAAGTGGGCAAACAATTAGAGCGCCTTAATACATTGTGCGACCACGCCGCAGACTTTAGTGCCCCAAGCCAAACAGGTGACTGCCCTGTAAATGTTGATATTAGTGATGAGCAATATTGCCAGCAAGTAATTAAGCTCAAGCGACACATAGTCGATGGCGATATTTTTCAAGTGGTGCCTTCTCGTACCTTCTCACTACCCTGCCCTGACTCTTTACATGCCTACAGCCAGCTAAAAAAACAAAACCCTAGTCCGTATATGTTTTACATGCGCGATGAAGATTTCTCATTATTTGGCGCATCTCCTGAGTCCGCGCTTAAATACGAAGTTAAATCTCAACAGGTCGAGGTTTATCCGATTGCCGGCACACGCCCTCGCGGCAAATTTGCTAATGGACAAATCAACCCTGATTTAGATAGCCGTATTGAGCTTGAACTTAGAAACGATCAAAAAGAACGTGCAGAGCATTTAATGCTGGTTGATTTAGCGCGTAATGATGTGGCCCGCATTAGCGTGCCGGGTACGCGCCATGCCAAAGAGCTATTAAAAGTAGACCGTTACTCACAAGTAATGCACTTAGTGTCGCGCGTGGTGGGGAAATTAAAACCCGAACTAGATGCCCTACATGCTTATCAAGCCTGTATGAACATGGGCACATTAGTGGGCGCGCCAAAGGTAAGAGCTGCAGAGCTTGTGCGCCAAACCGAAGGAAGACGCCGCGGCAGTTATGGCGGCGCAGTTGGCTATTTAACTGGTGATGGTGCAATGGACAGCTGTATTGTTATTCGTGCAGCCTTTGTTAAAAATAATATTGCTTATGTGCAAGCTGGCGCTGGGGTTGTGTTTGATTCAGACCCAATGTCAGAGGCTAACGAAACCCGCGCTAAAGCACAGGCGGTGATCACCGCGATTAAATCGACATATGAGGCTGTATAAAATGAGTGAAGCACACCCTATTAAAATTTACTTTTTAGATAACTTTGACTCATTTAGCTATAACCTTGTTGATGAACTAACAATGCTAGGTGCTGAGTTAGTTGTTTACAGAAATAACATTAGCGCTGAAGTAATATTCAACAAAATGCAGGCAGAGCATAAGCAGGTATTACTGGTTTTATCGCCAGGCCCAGGGGCACCCAGTGATGCGGGTTGCCTAATGGAGTTGATTAGCTTGTGCAAAGGTAAATTTCCAATGCTGGGCATTTGTTTAGGCCAACAAGCACTAACACAAAGTTACGGCGGAGTAATCGGTCATGCTGGTGAAACCGTACATGGTAAGTCATCAATTATTGAGTTAGACGATCACCCGGTATTTAACGGAATGGGTAGCACTATGCCAGTGGCGCGTTATCACTCATTAATGGCCACAAAAGTACCTGATAACTTAGCGGTTATTGCAAAGTATCAAGATATTCCAATGGCTATTTATCATCATCAAGACACTGCGCTGGGTTATCAATTCCACCCAGAATCTATTTTAACGCCCAATGGCGCTATGCTGCTGCAGCAAAGCGTTGCCTATTTAACGCGTGCCAAATAAAGGGAACATTATGACTACACAATTACAAAACTCGCTTAATGTTCAACAGGCTATTGAGCACGTTATTGCCAAGCAATCATTGAGCTATGCACAAGCAAAAACACTTTTTGATCAAATTATGCAAGGGAATATGAGCGATATTGAGCTCTCTGCACTGTTAATTAGCCTTAAAATAAAAGGTGAAATAAGCGATGAAATCGCCGGTGCTGCAGCCTCAATGCGTGAAAACGCCGTGGCATTTACAACCAATAAAACTCAACTTGCCGATAGCTGCGGTACCGGTGGCGATGGTTCGAACACTATTAATATCAGTACAACCGCGGCAATTGTGGCAGCCGCTGCCGGTGTTAATATGGTAAAACATGGCAATCGCAGTGTATCGAGTAACTCAGGGTCTGCTGATTTACTCAAAGCCTTGGGGATCAATATTTATATGACTCCCACACAAGCGGCTAAATGCCTTGAACATACAAATTTTACCTTTTTATTTGCACCGCACTATCACAGCGGCGTGCGCCATGCGATGAACGTACGAACCACTTTAAAAACCCGTACTATTTTTAATATTCTTGGGCCGCTAGCTAATCCCGCTGCTCCAGATGTTCAATTACTCGGGGTATACGATGAATCTTTGTGCCTACCTATGGCGCAAACTCTTCATACTCTGGGCACTAAACGCGCTATGATAGTTCACGGCTCTGGCACCGACGAAATAGCCTTACATGGCCCAACACAGGTTGTTGAGCTGGATAACGGCAAAATCACCCAATACACGCTCAACCCTAGTGATTTTGACCTTGCAAACTATTCACTTGAACAATTAGCCGGTGAAGGCCCACAATACAATGCAAACGCCAGCCTTGCCATTTTACAGGGCAAAGGTAGCGAGGCACATAACGCCGCTATTATTGTTAACGTTGCTGCATTGCTGTACTTAACTGGTCAAGCACAATCGTTAAAACAAGGTGCACAAATTACACACTCTTTATTACGTTCAGGCAAGGCCATGGACACACTAAATGCAATTATTGAGGTAAGTCATGGCTAATGTATTAGACAAAATTATTGCCGATAAAAAAATAGAACTCATTGAACGCAAAGCAGCACGCCCACTTGAGAGCTTTAAGCATCAAGCTAAACCCACCACGCGTAGCTTTTATCAAACGTTAGCGGCACCTGGCACGCAGTTTATTTTAGAGTGCAAAAAGGCATCGCCTTCTAAAGGGTTAATTCGTCAGCCGTTTGATTTAACAGAAATCACGCAAGCTTATAAACAGTTTGCCAGCTGTATGAGTGTATTAACTGACGAAAAGTACTTTCAGGGTAGCTTTGATTACCTTGAGTTTGTGCGCAGCCAAGTAGAGCAACCACTTATTTGTAAAGACTTTTTTATTGATGAGTACCAAGTTTATATGGCACGTATTTATGGCGGCGACGCTATTTTACTGATGCTATCAGTGCTTGACGATGAGCAGTATAAAGCGCTGCATGCAGTCGCCGATTCGTTAAATATGTCGGTACTAACTGAGGTGAGTAACGAAGAAGAAGTGCATCGTGCACTGGCACACAATGCACAAATAATTGGGATTAATAATCGTGACTTGCGCGATTTAAGCACCGACTTAGCCACAACCGAACGACTACGTAAGCTTATTCCTAACGATAAAGTGGTTATTTCAGAGTCAGGTATTTATACCCATCAAGATGTAAAGCGTTTAGCGCCTTTATGTAATGGTTTCTTAATTGGCAGCTCATTAATGGCTGAGGCTGATTTATTACAAGCGTGTCGCCGCGTAATCCTAGGCGAAAACAAGGTTTGTGGATTAACCCGTAATCAAGATGCCATTGCGGCTTACGACAACGGTGCCCTTTATGGCGGATTAATTTTTTATCCAAAATCGCCGCGCTTTGTCGATTTAGATTGCGCCAAAGAAATCAGCCAAAGTGCTCCTCTAAAATTTGTTGGGGTGTTTGTTAATGCCGCCATTGCAGAGGTTACTGAGCATGCTAAAC
Organism: Pseudoalteromonas sp. APC 3694; assembly: GCF_030407565.1. Lineage (NCBI taxonomy): Bacteria > Pseudomonadati > Pseudomonadota > Gammaproteobacteria > Alteromonadales > Pseudoalteromonadaceae > Pseudoalteromonas > Pseudoalteromonas sp. APC 3694. The sequence continues at coordinate 23,363 of NZ_JASDDE010000018.1, read as the reverse complement.
AACTGAAACTGTCAGCTGTTCAATTACATGGACAAGAAGATGAACATTACATTACGTCGTTACGTAATGAACTACCACGTAATTGTGAAATATGGAAAGCACAGGCAATCAAAGATGCTTTACCTCAACCTATTACAGGAGCCGATCGCCATTTATACGACACTCACAGTGATTCACAGGCTGGCGGCACAGGCAAAACATTTGATTGGTCGGTGCTTCGCGATGCCACGACCCCATTTATGCTTGCTGGCGGCTTAAACCCAGACAATATTAGCGATGCACTTTTTCAAGGTGCTCTTGGGCTTGATTTAAATTCAGGTGTTGAAGAGTCTCCAGGTAAAAAGTGTGCAAACAAACTACATCATGCTTTTACAAGTATCAGAAATTATTGAGGTTAAAATGCAAAATCCAGCTTATTTTGGCGAGTTTGGCGGTATGTTTGTACCCGAACTGCTTGTCCCTGCGCTTAAGCAGTTAGAAAACGAATTTAATAAAGCACAGAAAGATCCTGAATTTCAGGCAGAACTAAGTAAATTACTTAACGAGTATGCTGGTCGTCCTACCCCGCTTACTTTAACGCGTAACTTAGTTAAAAACCCAAAAGTAAAACTGTACTTAAAGCGTGAAGATTTACTCCATGGTGGTGCGCACAAAACAAACCAAGTTTTAGGCCAAGCACTGCTTACCAAACGTATGGGTAAAAAGGAAGTGATTGCTGAAACAGGCGCCGGCCAACATGGCGTTGCAACGGCACTTGCCTGTGCGTTACTTGGACTAAAATGCCGCATTTATATGGGTGCAAAAGATGTTGAACGCCAACAACCAAATGTATTTAGAATGAAGCTAATGGGCGCTGAAGTTATTCCAGTAACTGCAGGCTCGGGCACATTAAAAGATGCGGTTAACGAGGCATTGCGTGATTGGTCAGCCAATTATCAAGAGGCTCATTACCTTTTAGGTACTGCAGCAGGTCCTCACCCATTCCCGACTATTGTACGTGAATATCAAAAAATAATTGGTGAAGAAGCAAAACAACAAGTACTTAAAGCCGAAGGCCGTTTGCCTGATGCGGTTATTGCGTGTGTAGGCGGTGGGTCTAACGCAATTGGTATGTTTACCGATTTTATTGATGAGCCAAGCGTTAAACTCATTGGCGTTGAACCTGCAGGTAAAGGGTTAGACACGCACGAGCATGGCGCAACCATCTGTAAAGGAACAAAAGGTATTTTGCACGGTACTTACACTTATATTATGCAAAATACAGATGGCCAAATTGAAGAGTCTTACTCTGTATCGGCGGGACTAGATTACCCCGCAGTTGGCCCTCAACATGCCTTTTTACACGAAACTGGCCGTGCTCAATATGTCGGTATTACCGACACCGAAGCACTTGATGCCTTTCAAGCATTAGCTAAACACGAAGGGATTATTCCTGCGCTTGAATCAAGTCATGCGCTAGCCTATGCCCTCGAATATGCAGAAGAGCAAACGCAAGACAGTATCATTGTTATTAATTTAAGTGGTCGTGGCGACAAAGACTTAGCCCACGTACACAAGGTATTATCAGAGGAAGGTCAACTATGAACCACGTAAAAACTGACCGTTATGGACAAATGTTTGCCGCGCTTAAAGAGCAAAACCAAGGTGCTTTTGTGCCGTTTGTAACCATTGGCGATCCAGGTAAAGCGCAAAGCATCGAAATTATTAAAAGCTTAATTGATGGCGGCGCAGATGGACTAGAGCTAGGTATTCCGTTTTCAGATCCGATTGCCGACGGCCCTGTTATTCAAAAGGCCAATATTCGTGCTTTAGATGAGCACATTAATACACAAGATTGTTTTGATATTATTAAAGAAATACGCCAGTACAATGCCGACATCCCAATTGGTTTGTTATTGTATTCAAACTTAATATTTAAACGTGGCTTAGAAAAGTTTTACACCGATGCAAAAGCAGTGGGTGTTGACTCTATTTTAGTGGCTGATGTGCCATTGCATGAGTCTAAAATGTTTAGAAAAGCAGCCATGGCCAATGGTATAGACCCGATTTTTATCGCTACACCGAACGCCAGTGACGATACCCTGCGTGAATGTGCCTCATACGGCCGTGGCTACACCTACTTGCTTTCTCGCGCAGGGGTAACAGGTACAGACACGAAAGCACAAATGCCAGCAACGCATGTGGTTACGCGTTTGCAAGAGTACCACAGTGCGCCTGCGTTATTAGGCTTTGGTATTTCAACGCCTGAAGATGTAAAAGCGGCACTTAAAGCCGGTGCTGCGGGGGCTATTTCGGGCTCTGCTGTGGTAAAAATCATTGAAGCAAACTTAGATGATATAGACGCGATGACCTCGCAGCTAAAAACATTTGTAAGCGATATGAAAGCCGCTACTGCGCTTTAATAGCGAGCTGTGTTTTATCATTATCAATAAAAAAGGGCATATAACATGCCCTTTTCTATTTAAAAGCCCACAGCTAGTGCGCTTGGTGCTTACCTTCGAGTATTTCTTCAATAAATTTTGCATTAAATGCATCTAAATCTGCAGGGCTGCGGCTAGTGACTAAGCCGTTATCAACACACACTTCTTGATCTACCCAATGAGCTCCGGCGTTAATTAAATCGCTTTTAATACTAGGGAAGGAAGTCACTTTTTTATCTCTGAGCTTATTAATTTCAGCTAATAACCACGGCGCGTGGCAAATAGCGGCCACGGGTTTGTTTTTCTTAGCTCCAAAAAAGCCATCAACAAACGCTTTGGCATCTGTATTTTGACGTAAGCTATCGGGATTAAACAAACCACCCGGCAGTAAAAGCGCATCGTAGTCAGCGGCATTGGTATCTGCAGCTAATTTATCAACGGTTACTTTTTCACCCCAATTATCTATATTCCAACCTGTGATCTGCCCTTCTTTAATAGACACCACCTCTATATCGGCGCCCGCCTCTAGTAATGCGCTTTGCGGTGAAAGTAGCTCGCTTTGTTCAAATCCATCGGTGGCTAAAATGGCAATTTTTTTACCTTGTAAACGGGTGCTGTTATGTAAATTACTCATTAAATACTCCTTATCTTATTTTTTGATACACAGAGGTTACTGCATATCACACACCAAAGATAACACGCTGATAATATTGGCGTTTTATAAAAAGAGATGAGAGCGCTATGTAAATTATTTACAGTGGTTGCAGATACTACACAGCCATTTTTCAAAAATGGAAATAGCCTGCAAGGTACATGCTTTGTTTAAATAACAAAACTCCCTTACAGGCACTGTCTATTAAAGGCTGTCTTTTAACGCTTTGGCTGGCTTAAAGACTGCTTTATTAGCCCCTTCTATTTCTATTGCTTCGCCGGTTTGTGGATTACGACCCTTACGGGCTGGGTAATAACTTAATGCAAAAGTGCCAAAACCAGATATTTGTACCTGATCGCCTTCAGACAATGATTTAGTAATCACCTTTTGTAAGCTGGTTAACGCTGCTTGTGCGTCTTTTTTTGTTAACTCGCTCGTGTGTGCCATGGCTGTAACAAGTTCTGCCTTATTCATTTTTTGCTCCTAAATACACGCGCTGGCTTTAGCCAACTTGCGTGGCAATACAATGATGTAAAAATAAAAGCAGGCAGGCTAAGGGTTACAAGGAGGTAAGTCAACCTTAACCAAGCCCAAAGTGCATAGGGGGTAATGAGTGGCGTTAAATATAATCAGCTTGGCTGTTTTATAGTCATAAAGATGACTTAATCGCTTGCTAAGGTGAAATAAAAATCACCGGGAGCAAACGTGAACGCTAATCAATACCGCTGGTTTGAATTTACCTTTATTTTTATCATCCTGCCTTTAATTGGCTTTAATATTCGCCAGTATTTATCTAACTGGCTTATTCCAGCACTGATCATTTTAATGAGTGTGTGCTGTATGCTGCTACTAAACGACATTCACTTTAAGCGATTTAGATTAACCAGTATGGGGCAGTTTTCTGCTGTGAAGCGCCGTATGTTTAGCTTTTTCTTTATTGGCGCATTATTTTCAGGGGTGTTTTACAACCTACTCTACCAAGGACACTGGTTTACTTTACCGCGTGAAAACCTCACCGATTGGCTGATGCTATTGCTGCTCTACCCTTTATTGTCGGTGATCCCGCAAGAGTTAATATTTAGAACGTATTTTTTTCATCGCTATAAGCGCATTATGCCCAGTAAATGGTTGCGCATTATTATTAGCGCCAGTGTATTTGCATTGGCACATATTATTTACGCCAATTGGATAGCTGTTAGTTTAGCGTTTGTCGGTGGCTTAATGTTTGCCTATACCTACGCGCAAAGCCGCTCAACTTTTGCCTGTGTTATTGAGCACAGCTTATGGGGCATTTGGATGTTTACCCTAGGGATTGGTGACTACTTAGATTCGGGTGCACTGAATTAACTAACCGCAATAAAAAAGCCGCGACAAGCGCGGCTTTATTAAATTAGTTTTTAATTAAAAACCAAAAATACTGATATTAAAAAACTTGGTCGCAACGGTATTTACAAAAATGATTAATAATATCGCTGGAATAAAGGTTTGCAGTGAAAAGTTAACGTACTTTTCCATAAAGCTATTCGCATAATTAGGCGAACCTTGTCTTAGCTCTTCACTTAAACGAACCTTCTTCCATTTATACATTACAAACAAACACACCATTAAACCATTTAAAGGCAATATTGTGTCGTAAAATACGTCATAAACAACATCAAAAAAGCTCTTATTACCACTGCCGTAGCTAGTAAAGGTAGTTAGGCTGTCAATCATACCAAACGACATAATACACATAATGGTTAACACACCGGTTGATAAGGTAAGTATGCCTAGCGCTTTTTTACGGCTAATGCCTTTACGGTCACTTAGTGTGGCAGTCGGCACTTCAACAATAGATACCAGTGATGTAATTGCAGCAAAAAATACCAGCAAAAAGAAAATAAACGCCACGGCTGATGCGCCAAAATAGCCAATATCGTGTTGTAACGCTAATAAGATTTTTGGTAAGTACACAAAAATCATTGAAACTGACGAGTCAGATAACTTTGTTGGATCGGTATTTGGGTCAAAGCTAAAAATAGCCGGTAACACCATTAAGCCTGCAACAAAGGCAACTAATGAGTCGGTAATGGCAACCATTTTCGCACTGCCCACAATGTCATCTTTTTTAGAAATGTAAGAGGCATACGTAATTAAAATACCCATACCTAACGACAATGAGAAAAACGCTTGGCTCAATGCGCCATTAAGAACACTGGCATTCATTTTACTAAAATCAGGAATAATATAGTACTTCACACCCGCCATTGCGTTATCAAGAGTGAGTACATAACCCACTAATATAATAAGCATGACAAATAACGCCGGCATCAAAAATTTAGCCGCTTTTTCTATGCCATCTTTTACGCCACCGACCAATATTAAGTTAACAATCACCACAACCAGTGCCATGTAGCCAAACACCGTGTAGCTGTTAATAAACTCATCAAAGTGCCCAGGGTTTGCCAACTTATCCAAATTACCAAATGCTGTTTGGCTTAAGTAACCAAAAATCCACACCGTGATCACCATGTAAAAAACGGCAATCATAAATGGCGTTAACACGGCTAAAAAGCCAGCAAACTTCCATTTCTTATCGTTATTGGCTAACGCTTTGTATGCACCAAGAGGATCTTTTTGTGCGTGGCGACCCATAGCCATTTCGGCCATCATGACGGGTAAACAAATGAATGCGACGAACAAAGCATAGACGAGCAAAAATGCACCACCGCCATTCTTAGTCGCAGAAACTGGAAAGCCTACTAAGTTACCAATGCCCACAGCAGAACCCGCCGCTGCTAATATAAATCCTAAGCGGGAGCTAAAGTGCTCTCTATTTTCACTCATGTAATAACCTTGTTATTATTTATCTTATCCAAGGGACTCTACCAGTGTTACACAACGCTTTTCAAGCAATTACCGCGTAAAAAAACATTCTTGCTGTAAACATCGCCATAAACACTTTTAATTCACCATTTATCAACGCTATGCTAGTATGCAGTTAATTAAATTTAACAAGTTTTGAGAGTATTTTTATGTTGTATATGATTTATTCAACGGACGTCCAGAACAGCTTAGAGCACAGAAAAGCTGCTCGCCCTGCTCATTTAGCACGTTTACAAACGCTAGAAAACGAAGGTCGACTATTAACAGCCGGACCCCTTCCAGCGGTTGATAGTGAAGACCCTCAAGATGCGGGCTTTACTGGCTCTTTAGTGATTGCTGAATTTAACTCTTTAGAAGATGCCAGAGAATGGGCCGCAGATGATCCTTATGTTGCGGGTGGCGTATATGAAAACTCAATTGTTAAACCATTCAAAAAAGTGTTCCCTGCTTAACATTAACGTGAGTTCCCTTGTTTAACTGCAACCAGTAATTCAGGGTTTGTTCACTCATTTTTAATTAGACTTTGTCTTATAAAAATTTAAATACTCAATAGAGTAATTAAATTTTAGTGGCTTAGTTTTTTAGGCTAAGCAGGTATGTTCTAGGAGTTTCGTAATGCGTGTATTATTAACACTCAATTTAATTGCTGTTTTTTGTTTGGCTAATGTTGCCCATGCAAATAATACTAACAGCACACCCGATAAAATTGAGATAAGCAAAAAGAAAGCAGTAATACTTGCAAAACAAACCACAGACGGTACAACATTAAAAATTTCAGAAGAAACACAATTTTATACAGTACGAATTTTAAAAGCTGACGGCCACGTCGTCGATTTGAAGATAAACAAAAAAACTGGCGAAGTGAAAAAGGATTAACCAATGCGAATTTTAGTAATAGAAGATGATTTACATTTGGCAGATAATCTGCGCAATGCATTAGAAAAAGAGCGTTACAGTGTTGATTTATGTCACGATGGCGAAGCGGGCCTTTTTCATATAACAGAATACCCTTTAGACATGGCAGTGGTTGATTTAGGCCTGCCTAAAATAGATGGCATAGAGCTTATAAACAAAGCCCGCGCCCAAGGGATCACTATCCCTATTTTAATTTTAACAGCACGCGATCGCTGGCAAGACAAAGTTGAAGGCCTCGATGCGGGCGCTGACGACTACCTAACTAAGCCATTTCATGTTGAAGAACTCATTGCTCGCTGTAATGCGCTTATTCGTCGAAGTGCAGGTAAAGCAAACCCAGAAATGACGGCCGGCCCTATTAAAATTCATACGCGTTCACAACAAGTATGGGTAAACGACAAAGAGCTAAGCTTAACTGCATACGAATATAAAGTGCTTGAATACTTAATGGTTAACCCGCAAAAAGTAATTTCAAAATCTGAGTTAACAGAACATATTTATGACCAAGATTTCGATCTTGATTCAAACGTCATTGAAGTATTTGTATTGCGTTTACGTAAAAAGCTCGACCCTGACGGTGTGCTTAACCCAGTAGAAACACTACGTGGGCGTGGTTACAGGCTTAAAAGCCAGTGGTAGCACCGCAAATTTCGTTAAAAATAAGGCAAGGATTTATCCTTGTCTTTGTTTTATTAGTCGCCTTACCTATTTTGTTTTACTCCATAGGTAAGGCGTATTACGCGTCACTTGTTGATGCCACCGAAAAAAACCTCGAAGCGCACCTGTATTCACTCATCTCCGAAGTTGATTTTACCGAGCGCGGTATTATCATGCCCAGCTCTATCTTAACGCCCGAACTCAACAACCTAAACTCAGACACCTACGCCATGATTTACCGTGACGATGTGCCTATTTGGCATTCTGAGTCGGCGGTTAACGTTAACTTTGTTCCCCAATATATAGAGCCCAAAGCCGGTGCCGCAGACTTTAGACGCGTGGTTTATAACAACACCGCCTATTGGCAGTTAAGCTTAACGGTCATTCTTAATAATATTGACCAATCAGAACAAGCACGATTTATTTTACTAAAACGCAACGATGCCCTACTGCGTTTAATGGACGGGTTTAAACAAACCTTAGTCGATTGGATGTTTATAATGGGGATTGCCATTGCAGGGTTAATGGCTATTGGTTTTATTTGGAGTGCAAGGCCGCTGCAGCGCCTAGATAAAGAAATAAAAGCCATTGAATCGGGTGATATTCAAGAAATTAAAGGCTTATACCCAGTTGAGCTACAAACAATAAAAGCCGACCTCAACCTATTGTTAGAATCGCAGCAACGCCAAAAAGAACGCTACCGCGCCTCACTCAGCGATTTAGCACATGCACTTAAAACGCCGTTGGCGGTATTAAAATCAAGCCCACTGGCCAACGATGCCGACGCACAAGAACAACTCGACAGAATTAATGTGATGATCGAGCACCAATTAAAACGTGCTGCTACTGGGGCTTCCGATACATGGAAAAAGCAAACCCCCATCAAACCGGTTATCGACTCTATCTTAAGTGCAATGGGTAAGGTTTATCGCGATAAAGACATCATATTTAATTGCAAAGTGAGTGATAAAGATTACTTTTTAGGTGATAAAACCGATTTAATGGAGTTATTAGGCAACTTAATAGATAATGCCTGTAAAGCCTGTCGCTCCCAAGTCAGTATTAATGTTTCACAAGCTAAAACGCTCAGTATAAGCATTTGTGATGACGGCCCGGGCATTAAGCCAGATAAACGCGAATCGTTATTACAACGCGGTACGCGCCTAGATACCTACGAAAGCGGCCACGGTGTTGGTATGGCTATTGTATCTGACTTGGTTAAGTCGTATCACGGGCTGTTAACTATATCTCAGTCGCAACGTTTAGGCGGTGCAAAATTTATTCTCGAGTTTAATTACCATGAAAAAAAGTAACTACATCTTTTGTTTTAGCTTAAGCCTTTTATTTTTATGGGCGCAGCAAAGTATGGCTGCAGTGCAAGAGTGTACATTGCAAAACAATGCCCTACCCGAGCAAATTAAAGATTACACACAATGTTTAGACGCCAAATTAAATAAAGTGCAACAGCAAGAAGATAGCTGGATCCAAAAGCGTACCTTTGAACTGGCCGAATTAGAAAGTGAAACTGGTAACACCTACATTTTATCATTGTTTAAGCAAAGCCTTAACGCCAAAGACAAGTACATTCAAAAAAGTTGCCAGTGGCGTTATATGTTAAAACAGCCTAATTCACCAGAAGCTGTAGTAACTTATAAAGAGTGTGAAATAGCAATGATAGAGCAATTTATTCAGCAGCTTAAAATGGGACTTTAACCTGCTCTTAATTGAACATTATGTGTTGTTTCTTGCTAATTTAGTGGTTAGTTTATTGGTATTTTAGGAAGTGCAGCCTTAAAGTCTGCATTTTTGTATTTATATAGTTTGCAGTGTGACTACTGTGACCATACCGCAAATTCATTTCCATTTGGGTCGCTAAAGTGAAATCGTCTACCACCTGGAAATGAAAATGTAGGCTTAATTATTTTGCCTCCAGCTTGCTCAATTTTATTTTGAGTCGCTTCAAGGTCATTACTGTATAACACAATTAACGGGCTTCCGTTTTTAGTAGCAACAACCAAGTCAGATTTAAAGAAACCACCATCAACCCCTTGTGCGAAAAAGCTACAGTATTCTGGGCCATAATCTACAAATGACCAGCCAAACACGTCACTAAAAAAGGCCTTAGTAGCTGCAATATTTTGTGCAGGAATCTCAATATAGTTAATTTTATTATTTTGAGTCATTTTAGTTTTTTGCCCTTATTCTTGTTTATATTATTTGCGATTTGAACTGGTAATAAATAAAGATAGCAGCAATGCTCAATAATCATAAGCAAACATCAGGTATTTGAAATAAGCGATACATAAACACTGTTGGTTGTCATTCTTAAACAGCTTATTATCTGGATTTTTATATATCTAAGTTGATTTGCTCTGTAGTTAATATACGACTTTTTAAGCGATCAAGAATTTGTTGATTAAAACATTTTGACAAAACCACGCAAAAACCACAAACTACCTACCAATAGATTGACTTGACTAAAGTGATTTTAAAATGCGTAAACCTGTGGTTATTATTGGTGGTGGCTTAGCGGGCTTATATGCTGCTTACAACCTTAAAAAACGAAATATTCCGTTTTTATTATTAGAGGCCAAAGCCAGTTTAGGTGGCAGAATTGCGTCTCATTATTTACCGACCAGTAACACCATTAGCCACGATTTAGGCCCTACCTGGATATTTCCGCACCAGCTTAATATTCAACAGTTAGTTACTAATTTAAACATCCCTGTTTTTGAGCAATACACCCAAGGCGATGTGTTGTATCAAGCATCGCATACTGCCCCTGCTCAGCAAATTGCAGGCGCAGGTGAGATGCAGCTATTTAGAATTCAAAACGGTATGAACGAGCTCATTAGTGCGCTTTATCAGCAGCTTGACCCAAACACCGTTAAATTAGAGCGCGCTGTTAGTGAAGTTAAAAAGCTTTCCGATTGCTGGCGTATAAGCGCTAATTATCAAGAGAGTAGGCAGCACTATACTTGCGATCAGTTACTGTTGGCATTACCGCCTAGAATGATCAGTCAACATTTAACCCCGCATTTATGGGCCGATAATGTTTTAACACAGCGTTTAGCGTCGGTGCCGACGTGGATGGCAGGCCAAGCAAAGTTTGTTGCCACTTTTGAGCACGCTTTTTGGCGTGATAAAAACTTATCGGGGCAATGTTTTAGCCGTGTTGGCCCGTTAGTAGAAATTCATGATGCCTCAGCAAGTGATCATGCTCACCCTGCTCTATTTGGCTTTATTGGTGTGCCTTACTTGCAGCGCAGTCAAGTAACTCGCGAGCAATTAACCCAAGCTTGCCTTGATCAGCTTGGCTATTTTTATGGTGAGCAGGCTTATACTGCCACTCATTGCACATTAAAAGATTGGGCTGAGGATGAATTTGTGGCCAACAAGGATGACCAACTAGGTGTATCGCAGCATCCTGAATTTAATTTTTCAGGGCTTGGCGAGCAGCTTAAACAGTTAAAAGTGCATTTTGTGGGCAGTGAGTTTGCAAAGCAGGAGGCTGGCTATTTAGAGGGGGCTATAAACGCCGTAGATAGCGCCTTAGCTAATTTAATAAATACTTAATAATGTTAAAGGCGTGCTTAGCCACGCCTTTGTAAGGTATTAGTCTTCTGATTTAATGACGATTTCTTCACCTGTGCCAAGCATGGTTGCTAACCAACGCCCTTCGTCACTGGCTTCTAGCGCTATTTTTACAATCATGGTTAACGGCACCGATAACAACATACCCACAGAGCCTAATAGCCAGCCCCAAAATATTAACGATAAAAACACCACTAACGTAGAAAGCCCTAAACCTTTACCCATGTATTTAGGCTCAACAATATTACCCATTACGGTGTTTATAGTTAAATAACCCGCGCCAACAAGCCCTGCCACTAAGGGGCCTTGAGTAATAAGCGCCAGTAACAGTGCTGGAACAGCCGCTATGATTGAACCAATGTTAGGAATGTAATTAAGCATAAATGCCAATACGCCCCAAAGTACAAAGTAATCAACATCGAGTATCCACAAGTAAAAACCAGCAATTACACCGGTGGCTAAACTTACTAGGGTTTTAATGGCCAAATAAGAGTTAATAGAGTCTAAAAAGCGGTCAATTTGCTTAATTTTGCTGTCGGGGTCGTCTAGTGCTAAATGTATCTTTTTGCCAAGTATGGGCCCTTCAAACAGCATAAAAACAACCGTTAAAATAATTAAAAACATATTGGCCATTACGCTACCTAAGCCGGTTAGCATATTGGTGGCAACATCAACCATTTTACCGGGGTCGAACATAGACAAAATTTGTTCTTTATTAATTAAAATATTGTATTGCGAGGCCATATCAACCAGCCATACAAATTCTTCTTTTAACTGTGCTTTGTATTCAGGTAACTGCTTTGAAAAATCGTTAACCGACTGCCCCACTAAACCGCCTAAGCTAACACCTAAGCCCATAATAATAAGCACTACAAGCACCACCGCTATGCCTTTTGGAATACGGTAGCGAGCAAAAAAATTAATGAGTGGGCTACAAATAATGGCGATGAATGCGGCCAAAATAAACGGAATAACAATAGCACTTGCGGCTTTAATGCCCGCTAATACAATGACCAACGCTGCAAAAATAATTAAGCTTTTATTTACCCCAGTTAAACTTGCCAATACTCTTATCCTATTGCTGTTATTTGGCTTCAGTGTAAGGCAAAACCCAATAGAATGAAATGTTAAAGGGTCTGTTGGCCTTTCAAGATTAGATTTGCAGCCGTCTTTTTGGTTTTAAGGCAAGGCAGAGCCTATGTGGTGTGGTTGTTCCCCATAAATAGGCGATAACGCAGCATTAATGCCAAACAGGCGCTGCCCTTCGGGTTCTGTCTAGGGGCAATTTACTCTTTGTTGCTCGGTTTTGACTTAGCCCACTAGGTTACAAACCTCGCGCCGCGATTAAATCGCCCCTAGTTTGAACAAATATTAATCCGCAAAGACCAACAGACCCTAGGTGATCATAATAATGATTAGTACGTATAAATTTGCAAATCGTTGAGCTGGGGAGTATAAATTTTAAACATCCCGCTTTATTTATAATTTTGGAGTTGCAATGCATATATTTTTTACAGGCGCCACGGGCTTAATTGGTAGGCACCTTTGCCCTTTCTTATTGCACCACCACGACATTACGGTACTAAGTAGAAACCCAACCAAAGCTAAAGTGTTGTTAGGCCACAGAGTAAATGCTATTAGCAGCTTAGACGATGTCGATTTTAATACGGTCGATATTGTCATTAATTTAGCCGGCGAACCTATCGTTAATAAACGCTGGAGTGATAAACAAAAAGCAAAAATACGCGATAGCCGAATTATTATTACCCAAGCCATAAGTGATGCAATTAGTCAATGTCATACACCGCCACATACGTTTATTTCAGGCAGTGCAATAGGCTATTATGGTCGCCAAGGTAAAACCCAAGTTGATGAAAACAACACAGAACCCCACGATGAATTTAGTCACCAACTTTGTAAAGATTGGGAACTCGCTGCATTAAAAGCTGAGTCTGACGATACTCGTGTTTGCTTACTTCGCACAGGTATTGTACTGGCTAAAAAAGGCGGTGCACTTGGAAAAATGTTGCCTGCATTTAAGCTTTGTTTAGGCGGGCCAATTGGCAATGGCGAGCAAGGTATGTCATGGATCCACATTGATGACATGGTGCAGCTCATTTTATTTTTGATTCGTAATCAAGGTATCTCTGGTGCTGTAAATGCCACTGCCCCGCATCCGGTGAGCAATAAACAATTTAGCCAATCATTGGGTAAAGCACTGTCACGTCCTGCCTTTATGCCCATGCCTGCAGCTGTGCTCAATGTTCTAATGGGAGAAATGGCAGATCTACTCACAACCGGCCAATTTGTGGTGCCTAAAAAAGCATTAGAAAATAATTACCGTTTTCACTTTTCTGAAATCGATGCCGCATTAAAAAGTTTAGTTTAACGACTGACCTTAAAGGGTTAAGTTTGTAGCAAGGGAGTATAAAGTTAATACTTTTTACCCCCTTGCTATTTTAGTGTTACTACCTAATAATTAGTTAAGCGTTATTTCTTATTCAGCTAAAAGAGCAACTAAAACATGCTTCATTTACCCACATTAATTAGCCTCTGTTTTATTCTTAACTTGTTTATTGCAGTGTTCTTTTTTTCAGTGTATTCATATAAAAAACAACCTAGCTTTTTATTTTTTGCTACTGCCTGCTGCTCGTTTATAACCGCTATTGCCCTGATTGGTTTGAGAGGAGTGATTGACTATCCACTTTTAACTTACTTTTTTGCTTACCTATTTATTATTTTAACCCCACTCCTGCTTATTTTAGGGTTAATACCACAAAGTACGGTGCTTGCAGTAAAGCTAACGCCTTTATATTATGCCTGTGCTATATGTTGCACATTGCTACTTGCTGTGTATCTCATTGATGCTGGGCAAATTATTACCAGTATCATTACTGCCGTACTATTTAGCTACGCGGCTTATTTAATGATTAAAACCCCCAGTGTTGCTAAAGTACAGCAACGACTACTAATTGCCTGCTTTTCACTACACAGTCTAGTAATGCTGTTGCAAGTTGTACTCCTTGTTTTACCCTACTTTAGCCAAATTAGTCAGGCGACCTTAGCCGCGGGGTTACAACTATTATTGGTCTCGCATTTATTTTTAACCACAGCCAGTGCATTAATTCTGCCGTTTATTGCTTTTGCCAATGAAGAATCAAAACTAATAAACTTAGCGAATCACGATCCGCTTACACAATTATTAAACAGACGAGGCTTTTTCCGCCTGTGTAAAAAAATAACCCACACTGCACCACTTAACAGCAGAGTGTCGTTAATTATGCTCGATATCGATCTTTTTAAACAAGTGAACGACCGATATGGTCATGAAACTGGCGACGAAGCAATAAAGTGGATTGCACAACATATTAACGAATTGTTTTTTGAAGCAGGCATTACCGCTCGAATTGGCGGAGAAGAGTTTGCTATTTTCCTTAACCAAAAAAATCTTACTCAAGCAAGGCAGTTAGCCCAAAAGCTATGCAGAAGTATTGATCAATATCCCTTTTATTTTAACGGTAATAGTATTGCACTGTCTGTTAGTGCTGGAGTAAGTAGCGCACTTATTCGCGATTTAAATATGCAAGAGCTGCTATTACAAGCTGATAAACGCCTTTACCTTGCTAAAGAAACGGGCCGAAATAAAGTTGTTACTCATGATGAAAAAAGCTTATTAACCAAAGCTCCCACTGCCATCATTTAATTTAGCTATAAAAAAGCGGGGGCAAACATGACCCCGCTTTATAATCAAACCAATTAATTTTATTACTTACTGATCCAAGGCGTTACTTTAACTACCTCGTTTATATCAGCCAATACTTTGGTGTCGTTTTGCCAGCTGTCTGTTACTTCAAAATAACATACTGATTCTTCGCATGTTATGCGCTCATCATCAAATTGTTTAGGCGCATTAAAAGTAACAACCACCCCTTTTTGCTCAGGCAGTAAAAACCACATTAGTTTGCTAACAAAAAAGCCCGACAAGTCTGTTAAAAGCGCTTCAAGCTCATTATTAATGGTTAATAATGATTGCTTTGAAAAGGTTAGCCCTTCTAGCTCGTTGGCCTCTATTTGAAGCTTTAACTGACAATCATGAACCGGATTTTTAGGCTGAACCACAATCACCGCTTTGTCGGTATCTAGCTGTTTATCGAACGGTAATAGCAATTGCGCTTTGTCGGTATAATTAAGCGGGTACTCATTTTTTTCAGTTAAAATAGTACCGTTTTTAATACTACAAACTTCGTTAGTACCAATATCGCTAATATAAAAGTTTACGCGGGCGTACTGAAAATCGCCTTTGTTTACTACTTTTAAACGGTCGTAAAAACCGTCATACGACATCACAAATTCTTTAGCAACGGCACTACTAGCTGCTACTGCTAAAAAGCTGGCTGTAACTAATTTTAATAACGGCTTATTCATCAAAGTACGCTCGGTTTTGATTGATCATCGTATTTAGCTCTTCAATATACGCTTCACCACGTTCAGAGTAAGACATTAAACCATACGTTAATTTAGTCGCTAAAATTGGTTTTTGTTGTGCGCGTAAGTCTTCGCGGATAGTACGTAGCTCTTTGTAAGCATTGTGGGTATTAATATTTTTAAAATAAGAGCTTACTGCTGCACGTACCGATTTGAATGCAGCCACTTCATGCTCGGCTTCACTATTACGTCTTCTTGGTACCATGCCACAGCCTTTTTTGTAGCACCATTGGCCAAAAAAGTTTAAGCCGATTCGTGCAAAACGTGAAGTGCCCCATGCAGACTCATTGGCTGCCTGCATTAAGGCAAGTTCTTTAGGAATAATATCTACTCGGCGCAGTGCTTGGTTTAAGGTGATGGTATCTAACGTTTCAGGTAATCCGTACGACTTAAGTATTTTTTTTATGTCGCCCGCTTGTTTTTTACTAAGCGGTTCACTGTGTTCTAGCATCATGCGCGCAATTTCAATGTTTGCACGTTGCTGTAAAATCTTTTTGTTTTCGGCTTCTACATGAGGCTTAATGAAGTTAAAAAACGCATGTTTTTTCTCTTTCACATCAGTGAATTCTGAGAACTTTGGCAACTTAACGTTGTGCAATGGTTTTTCTTTTTTCTTCTCTTTTTTAATGTTGTTAGAGCTGGTTTGCTCGTCTGATACTAGTTCATCAGCATCAATAAACGGAAGGGTCAACGCCCAAATAACAATGGCGGCTAACAACAACTGAAAAATAGTTTTTAACATGTATTATCTCAATTTAACTCTAAGTTATGTATGGTGTAGTCACATACATACGAAACATCATTATACCTAAGCCACTTTATAAACGCGAATACTGAACAACCGAATAAAATTCATACACCTATTGCTTACAATTTATAATATACTAAGTGCTAAAGCCGAAGACGAATTGATAGGTTGAGACATGGATAAACAGTGGCAAAATAGAATTATTGAACAATATAAGCACCGCCCAAACGATAACCGCTCTCCTTGGCAAATAGACCGCTCACGAATCATTCATGCTGCTGCATTTAGGCGTCTTCAAGCTAAAACCCAAATAATGGGTATTGGCTTAAACGACTTTTACCGTACACGCCTTACCCATTCATTAGAAGTCTCGCAAATAGGCACCGGCATATTACGTCACTTAAAAGCCCAGCACCCTCGTTTTGAACATTTTCCATCAACAGGATTACTCGAAACCTTATGTTTAGCCCACGATATAGGCCATCCACCGTTTGGGCATGGTGGCGAAATTGCACTTAACTATATGATGCGTGATCATGGTGGTTTTGAGGGTAACGCACAAACACTGCGCATTGTGGCAAAGCTAGAGCCCTATAGTAACGGCTACGGCATGAACTTAACTAGACGCACCTTGTTAGGATTTATTAAGTACCCAGCTTTTATTGATAACCTTTGGCATAACATCCCACAAGAAAATAAACAGCGTGCGTTTATAAAAGCCGATGACTGGCGACCAGCCAAAGGTATTTACAATGACGATGCCGCGATATTTAATTGGATTATTGAGCCTCTTAGCGCAAGTGATAAAGCGTTATTATCTAGCCAAGAACACGCAGATGCTTACCGCGCTAAAACCCGTTATAAATCACTCGACAGTGCCATTATGGAACTGGCTGATGACATTGCTTATGCCGTTCACGATCTTGAAGATGCAATTGCTACCGATGTTCTTAGTTTAGACGATTGGCTAACCCATGCATTGCCGCATTTACAAGCTCTTGACTATGACTGGTTAAACACTTTGCTGGAGTCACTCTCCAAGCGGTTATTTTCAAAGTATGAACATGAGCGAAAAGACGCCATAGGCGAACTGGTGAATACCTTTATTATTCATATTCATTTAGATACCCAAAACAATGAATTTGAGTGCCCTATTTTAAAGCACACAGCAAAATTAGATCAGCAATACGAAAATGTGCTACAGATCCTCAAACACTTTGTATTTCAGCGTTTAATACGCGACCCACAAATGCAGCAAATAGAATTTAAAGGGCAAAACCTACTCATAGAATTATTTACTGCGTTTGCCAGCGATCCGCTGCGCTTATTACCCGAAACCACGCAGGCACTATACCTTGAAGCTGAAAAACACAATCAAGGTATGCGTATTATTTGTGACTATTTAAGCGGTATGAGCGACGAATACGCTTATAAAACTTATCAACGGTTGTTCTCTCCCATACAATAAAGTAGTGAGCCTAAAAAAAGCCGAGTCATTTAAGTAACTCGGCTTTTCGTTAGCTTATAAAGTCACATTAAAGTGATTTAATGCCCATGTTGTAAAGCGTAAAACCGTACATGTCGGCATAAAGGTCAATAATTTTACTTGTTGGCGTACCCGCACCGTGGCCTGCATTGGTTTCAATACGAATAAGCGTTGGATTAGTGCCCGCTTGGTTCGCTTGAAGCTCTGCTGCAAATTTAAATGAATGCGACGGTACAACGCGGTCATCATGATCGCCTGTAGTGATCATCGTCGCCGGATATTCAACCCCTGCTTTTACATTATGAATTGGCGAGTAGCCTTTTAAGTAATCAAACATTTCTTTACTTTGGTCGCTAGTACCGTAATCGTATGCCCAGCCAGCACCCGCTGTAAAAGTATGATAACGAAGCATATCCAGTACGCCTACCGCAGGTAACGCCACTTGAAATAAGTCAGGTCGCTGGGTCATTACGGCACCGACTAATAACCCGCCGTTTGAACCACCTCGCAGTGCTAGGCGCTTTTTAGAGGTGTATTTTTTATCCTGTAAGTATTGTGCAGCAGCAATAAAGTCGTCAAATACGTTTTGCTTTTGCAATTGCGTACCCGCTTTATGCCACTCTTTACCATACTCACCGCCACCACGAATGTTTGCCACTGCGTATACGCCGCCTTGCTCAAGCCAAGCCGCTGTTGTAGAGCTAAAGCGAGGTGTTAAGCTTATATTAAAGCCACCATAGCCATATAAAATAGTTGGGTTGCTACCGTCTAATTTAATATCACTTTTGTAAGTAATAATCATCGGTACTTTAGTGCCATCTTTAGAGGTATAAAATACTTGCTCAGAGGTGTAGTTGTCGCTATTAAAATCAATCCCTGACTTACGATATACTTTAGACTCACCACTTTGTACGTCAAAACTGTAAGTCGTGCCAGGTGTTTTGTAGTTAGTAAATGAGTAATAAAGCGTAGTTTGCTCTTTTTTACCGCCAAAACCACTCGCCGTACCAACGCCTGGTAAACTAATATCGCGGATCAATTCGCCCTGCTTGTTGTACTGCTTCACTTTAGAGATAGCATCAACCATGTAGTTGGCAAAGAATGTGTTACCGCCAAGCGTTACATTAAGTACGTTTTCGGTTTCTGGAATAAAGTCTTGCCAGTTTTCAGGTTGCGGGTTGCTTGCATCAACCGTCACTACTTTTTTATTCGGAGCATTTAAGTTAGTAACCAAAAATAGCTTGCTGCCTTCGTTATCAATCACACTGGTATCAGAGTCGGTATTACCCACTACGGTAACAAACTCGCTATCTGGCTTAGTTAAATCTTTAATAAATAACTTATTGCCTGAGGTCGATACGCTAGCACTAATAAACAAATAACGGCCATCTTTGGTCGCTTTAGCGCCTACATAACGGTGCTTTTGCTCAGCGGTATCGCCAAATACTAGCGTATCCTCGCTTTGGGCTTGGCCTAATTTATGGTAGTACACTTTATGTTGATCAGTTTTTGCAGAAAGCTCACTGCCTTCTGGTTTGTCGTAGCTTGAATAATAAAAACCATCATTTGCCAACCAACTCACGCCACTAAATTTAACATCAACCAGTGCTTGCTCTACTTGCTCTTTGGTCTCGGTGTCTATAACAATGATTTTACGCCAATCACTGCCACCTTCCGATATTTGGTATGCTAACAATGAGCCATCTTCTGAAAATGATAAGCCCGACATTGAAGTGGTACCATCTTCACTAAAGGTATTAGGATCTAAGAAAATCTCAGCCTCGCCCCCGTCTTTACTGCGGTATAAAACGTACTGATTTTGCAGGCCATCATTTTTGTAAAAATAGGTGTAATCACCTTCGGTGAACGGCGCGCTGATTTTTTCGTAGTTCATTAACTTTTCAAGGCGCTGCTTTAACGTATCTCTGTACGGTATTTGCTCTAAATATGAAAAGGTTAGGTTATTTTGTGTTTTAACCCATTGAGCCGTTTCATCACTCATATCATCTTCTAACCAACGATACGGATCAGCCACATTTTCACCAAAGTAAGTGTCAACCACTGTGCCTTTTTTAGTTTCAGGGTAATCTAGAGAGTTAACTGCTTTCATTGCTGTTTTTACTTCATTTTGAGAGGTGTTTTCTGCAGGTTGTGAACAACCCGCAAGTGCGATTACAACCGCACAGGTCAGTGTTTTTTTTAGCATTGTTATTTTATTCCCTTGTTGATAATCACTCTAAGTTATTAACTTTTCCTGCTTTTGTCTATTAAGATGCGGTAAACGTCATTTATCGCTGTTAACCTGCGCTTAGTTACGCTTAAATACATTAATGAACAACGTTTAAACACCAATAGGCTAAGTAATGACAGAAACCCAATCCTTTTCCAGCTTTAAACGCTTTTACCCTTATTACTTAAAAGAGCATCGTAATCAAACCTGTCGTAGATTGCATTTTATAGGCAGTAGTTTAGTACTGTTACTGACAGGCTATGCGTTTTTTAGCTCACAAATTATGTTGTTATGGTTATTACCAGTGATTGGTTATGGCTTTGCGTGGGTTGGGCATTTCTTTTTTGAAAAAAACCGCCCTGCTACATTTAAGCACCCGTTGTATAGTTTATGGGGCGATTGGGTAATGTTTAAAGATATGCTCACAGGTAAAATTAAATGGTAAATGGCGACTTACGCTACAGGCTACTCAAATAGTCCACCTGCCGCTGTAAATAAATTGTAGATTGAATGTAATTCAATTGACCTTGGTTATAAAAATGGTCTACCTTGACAACAGAAATTTCAATTAGTTCATTAATAATTGAATTACCTGTAGAGCATTGAATGAGGGAAACTAATCATGCAACTAAAACAGCTATTTACAGCAAAAAAAACCATTACACTCAGTGTTGCCGCTGCACTACTTGGCTCGTGGTCGGTAAATGCCGCACAGCAAGACACACAAGCAGAAGAAAATATTGAACAAATTAGTGTAATTGGCTCTCGCCGACTCGGCCGCACAGTTGAAGACAGCCCAGTTCCGATTGATATCATTAGCGGTGATGCCCTAAAAAGTTCAGGGCAAACTGAAACCAATGCACTACTGAGCACTTTATTACCAAGCTTTAATTTCCCTCAGCCATCAATCACCGATGGCAGCGACCATGTGCGCCCCGCTCAACTGCGTGGCTTAGCACCTGATCACACCTTAGTGCTCGTAAATGGTAAACGTCGCCATAGTAATGCACTACTTAATTTAAACGGTTCAACCGGTCGTGGATCATCATCGGTTGATTTAAACGCTATTCCAGCCAATGCCATTGAGCGAATAGAAGTATTGCGCGATGGTGCCGCAGCGCAATATGGCTCAGACGCCATTGCCGGTGTGATTAATATTGTCCTTAAAAGTAATAGCAGTGGCGGCAGCCTAGGTGCTGTATATGGAGCAAACATCACCGAAATGCAGGGTGTGCCTCAACTAGAATCCGTTTCTGAAGACGCCAATGGCAACTTAGCCTTTAATGAAGGCAGCGACCGCTCGCTTACCGACGGCCAAACGTTAACCTTACAAGGTAATATGGGTTTTGAATTAGGTGATAACGGCTTTTTAAGTATTTCTACTGAATATCGCGACCGTAGCTCAACGAATCGCTCTGATTATGACCAGCGCGAAAATTACGCCCGCCTACCTGATGGCTCTCTTGATCCGCGTGAGTTCACATGGGATCGTTACAATCATAACTTTGGCAATGGCACCGTTGAAGACTTCGCGCTGTTTTATAATGCCGGTTATCAATTAACTAACGATGCCGAGCTCTACTCGTTTGGCTCTTACAGCAAGCGTGAAGGCGAAGGCGGAGGTTTTTATCGTCGCGCACAAGACAGCCGTAACGTAACAGATATTTATCCTGATGGCTTTTTACCGGTGATCACCTCAGATATTGACGATTTTTCGTTAGCACTTGGCGTAAAAGGTTTTGCTAATGAATGGAATTACGACGCTTCTGCTGTATACGGCCAAGATGCCTTTAACTTTGGTGTTATTGATAGCTTAAACACCTCATATGGACCTAGCAGTCAAACCAGTTTTGATGCCGGTACACTTACCTACGATCAGCTGACTATTAACCTTGATTTTAGCCGCGAGATTGATGCAGAGTTTTTAGCTAGCGGAATCAACGTCGCAGTGGGCGCTGAGTATCGTCGTGAAGGCTACGAAATTCAGGCAGGCGAAGAAGCCTCATACGCACAGGGCACTTTTGGCCCTGGTGGCGCAGTAACCGACCCAGTTAATGGCCCATTTGGCTCTGCAGGTTCGCAAGTATTCCCCGGTTTCACACCTGAGTCTGCGGGTGATAACAGCCGCCATAATGTTAGCCTTTACATTGACTTAGAAGCGTTTATTACAGATAACTGGAACGTTGCCGTAGCAGCGCGTTATGAAGATTATTCAGACTTTGGTGATACCCTTAATGGTAAAATTGCCACCCGTTATACGCTAACAGAAGATTTAGCATTACGCGGCTCTGTATCAACCGGCTTTAGAGCGCCCTCTCTGCAACAGCAATATTTTACCTCAGTGGCGACCGTATTTGTTGATGGTATTCCAACACAAACAGGTACGTTTGCCCCAAGCAGTGATGTAGCCGTTGCATTGGGATCACCGGGCTTAGATGCAGAAGAAGCCACCAACTACGGGGTAGGTTTTACCTGGTCAACCGACTTTAATTTCAGCTTATCTGTTGATTACTACCAAATATTAATTGATGACCGTATTGTGTTATCAAATAACCTGTCGGGCGCAGGTGTAGCAAGCTTACTTGAGGGTACAGGGGCTAACCAAGGGCGGTTTTTCTTAAACGCGATTGATAGCAAAACCCGTGGCGTTGATGTGGTTGCCTCTTACAACCTAATGACCGATAACTACGGCGATGTAGCGTTTAATTTAGGCTATAACTACGGCAAAAACGAAGTAACTAATATTATTGACCCACCCGCTGAGCTACAAAGCGTAGGTGTTGAACAAGATAACTTGTTCTCGGGTAATGAACTGCGCCGTTTTGAAGTAAGCACCCCGCGTAATAAATACAACCTAAGCGCTACATGGACACTAAACGAATGGCGTACCACACTTCGCAGCACTCGCTATGGTGAAACACAAGACCCATCAGAAATTCCAGAGCGTAACGAAGTGCTCAAGCCAAAGTGGATCACCGACTTAGATGTTGCTTATGCACTTAATAACAACATTACTCTGAGCTTAGGCGCTAATAATGTGTTTGATGTATACCCAGATCCAACGCGTGATTTAGTGAGCGATGTAACTACCTTCTCTCGCTTGTTCTCGTATTCGGGCTTTTCGCCATTTGGCTTTAATGGCCGTTATGTGTACGGCAAAATTGAAATGAAATTTTAAGCTGCAGCTTAAACCAAAAAGCCACACTAAATAGTGTGGCTTTTTTAATAGATTAGGGTCTGTTGATCTTTCAAGGTCAAATTTGCAGCAGTCTGTTTGGTATTTAGGCAAGGCAGAGCCTATGTGGTGTGGT